>NZ_NHSG01000176.1:0-40696 GCF_020024005.1 Streptomyces purpurogeneiscleroticus | reverse complement strand
GTGGGGGCGGTGGAGTCATACCAGGGGTCTCTCCACGGCGCTCTTCCCTCCGGTGCCCCGCACAGGGGCAGGCATGTGCAGGTTCGATGAACGGATCGACACGGGGTGATCACAGACAGCAAAGCGGCACCAGTGGTTCCCGTCAACCCCCGTCCGGCGAACCGAACGCCGCCAACGCCCCCACCAGCACGGCCCGTTCGGAGATCACGAAGGACCGGTGACGCATCCGTCACGAAAAAGCGTGGCTTTTAATAATGCCCAGCATTAATATGGCGCCATGGCGAGGACGTCAGGGTCGGAGACCCGGGAAAAGCTGATCCGCGCCGCGGAGGAGATCTTCGCGGCGCAGGGCGTCGACGGCGCGCAGACCCGCGACATCGTGCGGCTGGCCGGCCAGAGCAACCCCTCGGCGGTGCAGTACCACTTCGGCTCCCGCGCGGGCCTGCTGGACGCGGTGATGGCCGGCCGGCTGGCCCGTACGGAAGCGGCGCTCGCGCCCCTCCTGGAGGCACTGCCCGAGCCGTCCCTCGAGGAGCTGATCGAGGCGCTCGTCACGGCAGAGGCGACGCAGCTGACCGACGTACGGGGGCTGCGCTGCCTGCGGATCTCCGCGCAGCTCAGCCACGAGAGCGGCATCCGTACGCGGACGCCGCACCCGACGCTCGCGGGCACCGCCTACTGGCAGCTGATCGAGCGGATCGAAACCTCCCTCGCGGCCGACGGGCTGCCCGAGGCGATCCGGCTGGAGCGCACGGACCTCGCGCTGACGCTGATCGGCGCGGCGCTGGCCGACCGGGCCCGGCAGTACCTCGACGGCACCCGCCCGCTCACCACCGAGGCCGTGTTCCTCGCCGACCTCGTCACGACCACGGTGGCGCTGCTGCGCGCCCCCGCACCGGAGCGGGGACGCCCCGCTCCCCGACCCAGGAGTGCACGATGACCGATCTGACCGGCAAGACCATTCTCATCACCGGCGGCGCGCGCGGGCTGGGCGCCGAGGCCGCGAAGCAGGCCGTCGACGCCGGCGCGAACGTCGTGCTCACCGATGTCCTGGCGGAGGACGGCGAGGCGACCGCGGCGGCGCTGGGCGACCGGACCCGCTTCCGCACTCACGACGTGACGTCCGAGGAGGACTGGCAGCGCGTGGCGGACTTCGCGGTCGCGGAGTTCGGCGGCCTCGACGGGCTGGTCAACAACGCGGGCATATCCACCGGCCAGCCGCTGGAGACCCTCTCGGTCGACTTCTTCCGCAAGGTGCTCGACGTCAATCTCACCGGCGTCTTCATCGGCATGAAGACGGTCATCCCCCTGATGCGGCAGCGCGGCGCGGGCTCCATCGTGAACATCTCCTCGGCGGCCGGCCTGATGGGCCTGGCCATGACCGGCGGCTACGGCGCGTCCAAGTGGGGCGTGCGCGGCCTCTCGAAGGTGGCCGCCGTGGAGCTGGGTACGGACCGCATCCGCGTCAACTCCGTCCACCCGGGCATGACCTACACCCCGATGACGGCCGGCGTCGGCATCCAGAAGGGCGAGGGCAACTACCCCAACACCCCGATGGGCCGGGTCGGCGAGCCGCACGAGATCGCGAGCGCGGTGGTGTACCTGCTCTCCGACGCCGCGTCGTACGTGACCGGCGCCGAACTGGCGGTGGACGGCGGCTGGACCACGGGGCCGACGGTGAAGTACGTCATGGGCCAGTGACCCGCGGCGCGTGATGACCGCAGGGGGCGTCTGATTGCATGGCCCCATGACTGATCAGCAGCCGCTCAGCGCGGACGAACTCCTCGACATCGTGGACGAGAACGATCAGGTCGTGGGGCAGGCCCCGCGCGGCGAGGCGTACGCCCGCCGGCTGCGGCACCGCTCCACCTTCATCCTGGTCCGCGACGAGCAGGACCGTATCTTCGTACACCGCCGCACGGCGCAGAAGCTGATCTTCCCCTCGCACTACGACATGTGGGTCGGCGGCGTGGTGGGAGCGGGCGAGTCGTACGACGAGGCGGCGCTGCGCGAGGCCGAGGAGGAGCTCGGCGTCTCCGGGCTCCCCCGCCCCGTACCACTGTTCCGGTTCCTCTACGAGACACCGGAGCACACGTGGTGGTCGGCGCTCTACGAGGTGCGCTGCACGCTGCCGGTGAACCCGCAGGCGGAGGAGGTCGCATGGCACACGTTCCTCACGGACGAGGAACTGGAGCGCCGGCTGCCCGAATGGCAGTGGGTGCCGGACGGCCTGGAGGCGTTCCGGCGGCTGCGGGACTGGGAGGCCGCCGGACGGCCGGCCGCCGGATAAGGTGCGAAACATGATCTTCACGGACCGGATGCGGGCGCTCGCCGCCGACCTGCGCCTGTGGTTCGCGCCCGCGCGGATCCGCAACGAGGGATCCACCCCCGACTACCGCTTCTCGCTCGCCAACGAGCGCACGTTCCTGGCGTGGCTGCGCACGGCGTTCGCGCTGATCGGCGGCGGCTTCGCGGTCGACCAGTTCCTGCCGTCGCTGCACCAGACGGTGCGCACGGTCTTCACTGTGGCGCTGCTCGCGGGCGGCGCGCTGTGCGCCCTGCGCTCGGTCAGCCACTGGGTGCGCTGCGAGCGGGCGATGCGGCGCGGCGAGGACCTGCCGGCCTCCCGCTTCCCGTCCCTGCTGGGCGCGGGCGTCGGCCTGCTGGCGGTGGCCATCGCGGTGGTCGTACTGCTGGGCTGGACCCGCTGATGACGGGCGGCACGGAAGAGGGTGCGAGCCACACCCGGGATCCGGGGCTGCAGCCCGAGCGGACCCGGATGGCGTGGCGGCGTACGACGCTGTCCTGCGCGGTGGTCGTGGTACTGGCCTGGCGGCAGGTGCTGCTCACCCTCGAACCCACCGGGACGGAGGTCGTCCTCGTCGCCCTGCTGGTCCTCGCGGGTCTGGTCTTCCTCACTGCGGCGCACATCCGGATGCGCACCCTGGCCGCGCCCCCGTCGGCGGGCCCGCCGCGCACGATGACCGCCCGCACGGCCCTGCTGGCAACGGCCTGCACGCTGGTACTGGTGGGGCTGGGCGCGGGGATCGTGCTGTAGGGGCCGGGCCGGGCGCGAGGCGATCGCGCCCCTGTGTGACGCGCGGAACACCCCTCGTCCCCAACCGGTCCACTCCGCCCTCTGGACGCCATACCGACTAGTCGGCATGATCGTGGACGGTCCCACTCCACCGGTCAGCACACGGAGGCGCACGATGAGCAAGGACAACCCGCCCGGCCTCGACCTGGGGCGGCTCCGCGCCCATCTGGACCGGGAGTGCCCGGGCCTGGTGGCGGGCCCGCTGAGCGCCGAGCTGGTGCAGGGCGGCCGGTCCAACCTCACCTACCGCGTCACCGACGGCACGGGGCGCTGGGTCGTCCGCCGCCCGCCGCTCGGCCACGTCCTGGCCACCGCGCACGACATGGCCCGCGAGCACCGCGTCATCAGCGCGCTGCACGATACCCGGGTGCCGGTGCCGGAAACGTTCGCGCTCTGCCAGGACGAGGAGGTCATCGGGGCGCCGTTCTACGTGATGGAGCTCGTGGACGGCACTCCGTACCGTACGGCCGAGCAGCTGCGGCCGCTCGGCCCCGAGCGCACCCGCGACATCGTCCTCCGCCTCGTCGACACCCTCGTCGACCTGCACGCCGTCGACCCGGAGTCGGTGGGCCTGGGCGGCTTCGGGCGGCCCGACGGCTTCCTGGAGCGGCAGCTGCGCCGCTGGGGCAAGCAGCTCGCCGCGTCCCGGAACCGGGACCTGCCCGGCATCGACGAACTCCACGAGGCGCTCGGCAGGAAGCTGCCCGACTCCCCCGCGCCCGCGATCGTGCACGGCGACTACCGCCTGGACAACGTCCTGGTCGGCGCGGACGACCGGATCGCCGCGGTACTGGACTGGGAGATGTCCACGCTCGGCGACCCGCTCACCGACCTGGGCCTGCTGGCCATGTACAGCGAGCAGGAGGAGTCCCCCGACTCGCCCGTCACCACGACGCGCAGCGCCCCCGGACACCCCGAGCCGGGCGAACTCATCGAGCGGTACGCGGCCGGGTCCGGGCGCGATGTCTCGCAGGTCGCCTGGTACACCGCGTTCGCGTACTTCAAGCTCGCGGTGATCCTCGAGGGCATCCACTACCGCTACACGCTCGGGCAGACCGTCGGCGCCGGCTTCGACCGGATCGGCGAGGTCGTGCCGCGCTTCATCGAGAACGGCCGCCGCACTCTTTCCACCCTGTCCCCCGTGAAGGAAGGCTGAGCACGCTCATGGACTTCGCATTCGACGCCCGCACGCAGGAGCTGCGCGAGAAACTGCTCGCGTTCATGGACGAGCACGTCTACCCCGCCGAGCAGATCGCGCACGAGCAGCGGGCCGCGCTCGCCTCGCCCTGGGACACCCCGGCGATCGTGGAGGAGCTGAAGGCGGAGGCCCGCAAGCAGGGGCTGTGGAACCTGTTCCTGCCGGATGCGAAGCACGGTGCCGGGCTCACCAACCTCCAGTACGCGCCCCTCGCCGAGATCACCGGCCGCAGCCCGCAGCTCGCGCCGACCGCGCTGAACTGTGCGGCACCGGACACCGGCAACATGGAAGTACTCGCCCAGTTCGGCAACGAGCAGCAGCAGAAGCAGTGGCTGCAGCCGCTGCTGGCGGGCGAGATCCGCTCCGCGTTCGCGATGACCGAGCCGGACGTGGCCTCGTCCGACGCCACCAACATCGAGACGCACATCGCGCGGGACGGCGACGAGTACGTCATCAACGGCCGCAAGTGGTACATCTCCGGCGCGATGAACCCGCTGTGCCAGATCTTCATCGTGATGGGCAAGACCGACCCGGACGGCGAGGACATCCGCCGCCAGCAGTCGATGGTCCTCGTCCCGCGCGACACGCCTGGCCTGACGGTCAAGCGCGCGATGCAGGTCTACGGGTACGAGGACCACTACCACGGCGGCCACGCCGAGGTGCTCTTCGAGAATGTACGCGTCCCGGCCGCGAACCTCATCGGCGAGGAGGGCGGCGGCTTCGGCATCGCCCAGGCCCGCCTCGGCCCCGGCCGGATCCACCACTGCATGCGGCTGATCGGCATGGCCGAGCGGGCGATCGAGCTGATGTGCAAGCGGGCGGTGGCGCGTACGGCCTTCGGCAAGCCGCTCGCCCAGCAGGGCGTCGTCCAGGAGTGGATCGCGGACGCGCGGGTCGCCGTCGAGCAGCTGCGGCTGCTCGTCCTGAAGACCGCGTGGCTGATGGACACCGTCGGCAACAAGGGCGCGCACACGGAGATCCAGTCCATCAAGATCGCCACGCCGCGCACGGTCGTGGACATCATCGACCAGGCGGTCCAGCTGCACGGCGCGGGCGGCGTCAGCCAGGACTTCCCGCTCGCCGAACTGTGGGCCGGCGCGCGGACGCTCCGCCTGGCGGACGGCCCGGACGAGGTGCACCAGCGGTCGCTGGCACGGCGGGAGATCAAGAAGTACGTGTGACCCATACGGAAGCGCCCCCACGGCGAACGTGGGGGCGCTTCCCCTTGCCGTTACGGCCGCAGCGCCCGCAGCAGCAGGTCCGCCAGGTGATCCGCGACCTCCCGCGGCGTCAGCGGGCCGCCCTCGCGGTACCACGTGCCGAGGTGGTGGACCGAGCCGAAGTGGTAGTCGACGATCAGGTCGGCGGGGACCTCGGTGGTGAAGACGCCGGCGTGCTGGCCCTCTTCGATGAGCGCGCGGAAGCGCTCGTGGTAGCGGCGGCGCTCGGCGCGTACCTGCTTGTCCTTCTCCGGCGAGAGCTGGTGCATGGAGCGGAAGAAGATCTTCGTGTCGTCGAGGTTCTCGATCGTGGTGACCACGACGTCCGCGGCGGCGTCCCGCAGCCGCTGCTCCACCGGCGCGTCGGCGCCCGCGAACCGGTCCAGGCGCTCCTGCTGGAGGCGGAGCACCCGCCCGTAGACCTCGTGCAGAAGATCGTCCTTGGAACCGAAGTAGTGGTACAGCGCGCCCTTGGTGACGCCCGCCGCCTCGACGATCTCCTGGACCGAGGTCCGGTCGTACCCCTGCTCGGCGAAGAGCCGGGTGGCGGTGGCCAGCAGCCGCTGTGCCACGGGCTTCGTGCTCCCGTCCGTCGTGCCGGCCATCGCCCTCACCTGTCCTTCTCCGTACTGACGTGCTCGTTCACCGGAGGCTAGCCGCGGTTGCGCAGCTCCCGTCGGAGGATCTTGCCACTCGTCGTCTTCGGCAGTTCGGGCAGGACCTCCACCTCCCGGGGATATTTGTACGCGGCCAGCCGTTCCTTGCAGTAAGCGGCCAGCTCGGCGGGGTCCGGGGCCTCGCCGGAGCGCAGGCTGACGTACGCCTTGACGCTCTCACCGCGGTAGTCGTCCGGCACGCCGACGACGGCGGCCTCGCGCACGGCGGGGTGGCTGTAGAGCACGTCCTCGACCTCGCGCGGCCAGACCTTGAAGCCGGACGCATTGATCATGTCCTTCTTGCGGTCGACGACGTACAGCCAGCCGTCGGCGTCCATGAAGCCGATGTCGCCGGTGCGCAGCTCGCCGTCGGGGATCGCCTCGGCGGTGGCGTCGGGGCGGCGCCAGTAGCCGGGGACGACCTGGGGCCCGCGGACGGCTATCTCGCCGTGTTCGCCGAAGGGCACGTCCCGGCCCTGGTCGTCGATGATCCGGACGACCGTGTCGGGGCCCGGTACGCCGACCGCGAGGGTGCCGGATGCCTTGTCGACGGGCGCTTCGAGCTGCGGCGGCACGCTGGCGCACGGGGCCGTGCACTCGGTGAGGCCGTACCCGTTGCGGATGTACGGGCCGAATTCCGCGCGGAACTTCTCGACCAGGGCGGGCGGCAGCGGCGCGCCGCCGGAGGAGAGGGTGGTGAAGGAGGAGAAGTGGTCGCGGGAGACGTCCGGGTGGGCCATCAGGGCCATGAAGGCGGTGGAGGGGCCGACGGTGAAGGCCGGGCGGTGCTCCAGGAAGGCGTCCAGGACGACGCCGGCCTCGAAGCGGTACGCGAGCGCCAGGGTGCCGCCGCCGGTGACGCAGGAGGCCAGTTCGCAGACCATGCCGGTGATGTGGAAGAGCGGCGCGAGCGCGAAGTAGGTGGCGCCGTCGGGGAGTCCGAGGCCGGTGCGCTGGCGTTCGGCGTTGTAGGAGATGTTGCCGTGGGTGTTGGTGGCGCCCTTCGGCGTGCCGCTGGTGCCCGAGGTGTAGCTGATCAAGGCGATGTCGTCGGCGGTGAGCTCGGGGACGTCGGCGGCGGGGCCGCGCCCCTCGTGCGCGCGGGCGGTGGCCAGCAGGTCGTCGGCGCCCTCGCGCGGGCCGAGGCGCTCGCCGCGCAGCACGCGGGCGTCGTCTCTGGTCTGCAGGTCCCGTTCGCAGGCGGTCAGGGCGATGCGTACGGAGGGGGCGGCGGCCGCGGTGTCGCGCAGGAAGCCGTCCCAGGTGTGGTCGGCGCAGACGACGGCGGTGACCTCGGCGTCGGTGAGGACGTGGGTCATCTCGCCGGACTTGTACATGGGGTTGACGGGGACGACGACGCCGCCCGCCTTCCAGACGCCGAAGAGCGCGAG
This sequence comes from Streptomyces purpurogeneiscleroticus, assembly GCF_020024005.1. NCBI lineage: Bacteria > Bacillati > Actinomycetota > Actinomycetes > Kitasatosporales > Streptomycetaceae > Streptomyces > Streptomyces purpurogeneiscleroticus. The sequence goes on along the minus strand of NZ_NHSG01000176.1, from coordinate 33,134 downwards.
GACGAAGTGCGGGGTGTTCTGCAGCATGATCGCGGCACGGTCCCCGTGCCGGAAGCCGCGGTCGCACAGGTAGGCGGCAATGCCGTCGGAGAGCGCGTCGGTCTCGGCGTAGGACAGCCGGCCGTCGAAGTAGGCCAGCGCGGTCCGGTCGGGGACCCGGCGGACCGCTTCCTTGAAGGCGTGCAGGGTGGAGGGGTGCGGGTGCACGGGGGCGCGCTGTGCCTCGTTCAGCTGCGACAGCCACGGCATGTCCTGGTACGACGTCATCGGCGTGCGGCCCTTCTCTCTTCTCGTCCCGGTGGTGTCGGTACTCGGTTCCGGTGTGCCGTACGGCGCGGCCGTCCCCGCCGCGCCGTACGGTGCTGTGCTCGTGCGCCGCTCAGGCGCCGGCTTCCCCGGCGGCTTCGAGCTTGCGCTGGAGGTGGTTCATGCCGCCGAGCCAGCGGTCGGGGTCGGCGGCGCGGGCCGCGTAGTAACCGGCGACCTCCGGGTGCGGCAGGACCAGGAAGCGGTTCTCGGTGATCGCGTCGAAGAGCGCGTCGGCGACCGCGGCGGGCTCGATGGCTCCGGCGGTGAGGACGAGGTCGCCGGCGGACCCGGTGTTGCTGAGCATGTCCGTGCGTACGCCCTGGGGGCAGATGGCGTGCACGTCGATGCCGCGGTGCCGGTAGGTGGCGGAGAGCCATTCGGCGAAGGCGTACGCGGCGTGCTTGGTCACGCTGTACGGCGCGGAGCCGATCATGGTGAGCAGGCCGGCGGCCGAGACGGTGGCGACGAAGCGGCCGCCGCCGCGCTCCAGCCACTCCGGTATCAGCTCGCGCGCGGCCCGTACGTGGGCCATGACGTTGACGTCCCAGGCGAAGTCCCAGTCGCTGTCGGGCGCCTCGGGGCCGCCGCCGGTGCCCACGCCCGCGTTGGCGCAGAAGATGTCGATGCGGCCGCCGAGGGCCTCGCGCGCGGCCGGGACGATCGCCGAGGCGTCGCCGGGGATCGCGATGGCGCCCAGTTCGGCGGCGGTGCGGTCGGCCTTCTCCTTGTCCAGGTCGTTGACGACGACCCGCGCGCCCTCGGCGGTGAAGCGGGCCGCGAGTGCGGCACCGATGCCGCCGCCCGCCCCGGTGACCACCACGGTCTTGTCCCGCACGGCTTCCACGTGTGTCTCCCTCGGCTCGACCGGCATCACGACCGAACGGCAGACTAACCAGTCGGTATGTGCGAAGGGAAGGGTCCGACGCACCGCGTGCGGCGCGTTCCCGTGCGGCCTCGCGCGCGTTAGCGTCACAGCACACGAACCCCGATCACGGAGGTGTGCGCATGGCCCTGTCCAGACGGACCCTGTTGACGGTCACCGGCGCAATGACCGGCGCGATCGCCGGTGCCCCGGGCACGGCGTCGGCGGCTCCCCCACCGTCCGCCGGGCGCCGGGTACGGACCGGCTTCGACCGGCTGTCCACCGACGGATACGCGCTGCTGTCCGGGCAGAAGGTCGGCGTGGTCACCAACCCGACCGGCGTCACCCAGGACGTACAGCACCTCGTGGACGTGATGCACGCGGACAAGGGCGTGCGGCTGACCGCGGTGTTCGGGCCCGAGCACGGCTTCCGCGGCACGGCGCAGGCGGGCGGTTCGGAGGGGAAGTCCACCGACCCGGCGACCGGGCTGCCGGTGCACGACACGTACCAGAAGAGCGGCCGGGCGCTGGCGGACATCTTCACCGAGTCGGGGGTCGACACGGTGGTCTTCGACATCCAGGACGTGGGCGCGCGCTTCTACACCTACATCTGGACGCTGTACGACTGCATGGTGGCGGCGGCGATGGCAGGGAAACGGTTCGTCGTGCTGGACAGGCCGAACCCGGTGACCGGGCGCGACGCGTCCGGCCCCGTGCTGGACAAGAAGTACGCCTCCTTCGTCGGCCGGGAGCCGATCGCGCAGGCGCACGGGATGACGGTGGCGGAGCTGGCGCTGCTCTTCAACGAGCGGTTCGTGCCCGCGGCGGCCGGCAAGGCGGTACGGCTGGACACGGTCCTGATGAAGGGCTGGCGGCGCACCGACTTCTTCGACGCGACCGGGCTGCCGTGGGTGCCGCCCAGCCCGAACATGCCCACCCCGGACACCGCGCTGGTCTACTCCGGCACCTGTCTCTTCGAGGGGACGAACCTCTCCGAAGGGCGGGGCACGACACGGCCGTTCGAGCTGCTCGGCGCGGAGGGCATCGACCGGAAGTGGGCCGAGACGGTCAACGCCGAGCGGCTGCCGGGGGTCCGCTTCCGTGAGGCGTACTTCGCGCCGACGTTCTCCAAGTTCCAGGGGAAGACGATCGGCGGCGTGCAGCTGCACGTCCAGGACCGGGCGGCGTTCGATCCGGTGCGTACGGGCATCGCGCTGCTGGTGACCGCGAAGAAGGTGTGGAAGGGGTTCGCCTGGCGCCCGGACAACGGCATCGACCGGCTCGCGGGCTCGGACAAGGTGCGCACGATGATCGACGCGGGCGCCGGGACGGACGAGGTCGTCGGCGCCTGGCAGGCGGAGCTCGCCAAGTTCCGTGCGCTGCGCGCCGGTTACCTGCGTTACCACTGAGCCGGACGGCCGGAGCCGCACGAAACTGTCTCAATGGTTGAGACCACGAGTCCCACCTATTGACTGCCCAGTACAACGACCGTGAGCATGCGGCTCGTGCACAGCGAAGCGACAGCAGAAGAGACCACGGCCGGACCCGCCGGCGGCGAGAGCAGCCCCGAGAGCCTGCGGCGGGTGGCCGTGGCGTCGTTCATCGGGACGGCCATCGAGTTCTACGACTTCTACATCTACGGGACCGCGGCCGCGCTCGTACTGAACCAGGCGTTCTTCCCGACCCTGGACCCGGTCAACGCCACCCTCGCCTCCTTCTCCACCTACGCGGTGGCGTTCGCGGCGCGGCCGCTCGGCTCGATCGTCTTCGGGCACTTCGGCGACCGGGTGGGCCGCAAGTCCGTACTGGTCGTCTCGCTGCTGCTGATGGGCCTGTCCACGGCCTTCGTCGGGCTGCTGCCCGGCTACGCCACGCTGGGCATCTGGGCCCCGCTGCTGCTGATCCTGCTCCGCTTCATTCAGGGCATCGGCCTGGGCGGCGAGTGGGGCGGCGCGGCGCTGCTCGCGGTCGAGCACGCCCCGAAGAAACGGCGCGGCCTGTACGCCGCGTTCCCCCAACTGGGCCCGTCCGTCGGGTTCTTCGCCGCGACCGGCATCTTCTGGCTGCTGTCCGCGTCGCTGGACGACGGGGCGTTCCTGTCCTGGGGCTGGCGGATCCCGTTCCTGCTGTCGTTCCTGCTGGTGGCGGTCGGTCTGTTCGTCCGGTTGAAGATCAGTGAGACGCCGGTCTTCGCGAAGGTGATGGACGCGCAGGAGGCCAGCAAGGTCCCCACGCTGGACGTGATCCGCGGTCACTGGCGCGAGCTGCTGCTCGGCGCGGGCGGCATGATCATCGCGTACGGGCTCTTCTACACGGCCACGACGTACTGCCTCTCCTACGCCACCGGCACCCTCGGTGTCTCCCGCAACACCATGTTGGCCCTGTCCCTGGTCGCCTGCCTCTTCCTCGCCGCGGGCACCTGGCTCGCCGCGACCCGCTCCGACGGCGCCGGGCGCCGCAAGCTCGTCCTGGCCGGCTGCGGACTCGCCGTCGTCTGGGGCCTGGTCCTCTTCCCGCTGCTGGACACCGAGTCGCCGGTGCTGATGGCCCTCGCCCTGGGCGGCGCCCTGTTCTGCATGGGCGTGGTGTACGGGCCGATGGGCGCCTACCTGCCCGAGCTGTTCGGTACCAAGGTCCGTTACTCCGGCGCCTCGCTCGCCTACAACCTCGGCGGCGTACTCGGCGGCGCGGTCTCCCCGCTGATCGCCACCCGCCTGCAGTCCGCCTTCGGGTCCTCCTCCGTCGGCTGGTACGTCTCGGCGATGGCCGTGGTCTCCCTGCTGTGCGTCCTGGTGCTGCCGGAGACCAAGGAGCGCGAGCTGGCCTGACCCCCGGGGGCCTCCGGCGTTCGCCGTAGACCTGCGTATGGCGGGAACGGCCGATGCGCAGGACGATGCGCTGCACGAGCGGCAGCGAAGGGGGTCGTCATGGCGGGTGTCGGGGTGGAGCCGTACTGGGAACTGACGTTTGACGCCGACGGGGACGTCGATCCGCGGCAACGCGACGCCCTGCTCGCCGGGGCGGCGCGGGAGCGGCTGACCGATCTCGTGGTGCTCGCGCACGGGTGGAACAACGACCGGTCGATGGCCACCCGGCTGTACACCCGCTTCTTCGAACCCTTCCCGGAGCTGCTGGCGGGCAGCCGGGCCCGGGTGGGGTACGCGGGGGTGATCTGGCCGGCGCTGCGCTTCACCGACGAGCCGATCCCCGACTTCGGCCCCTCGCCGCCGGGCCGGGCAGCGGCGCACGCCGCGGCCGCCGGCGAACCGGTACTGGAGGACGCCCTGCGGCACCAGTTGGCGCAGGCGTTCCCGGGCCGGGAGATGGTGCTGGAGCGGCTCGCGCAGCTGCTGTCGGAGCGGCCCGACGCACGCTCGGCGTTCGACGAGTTCGCGCGGCTGGTGCGGGAGCTGGTCTCGGTCCGGCAGGACAGTCCGGACCTGCTGTTCGCGGCGGACGGCGGGGACGGGATGCCCGGCATGCTGACCGACGACCCGCTGGAGGTCTGCGAGGTCTTCACGGCGGCGCTGCGGTCGGCGGGCGTGGCGGTGTGGCCGGGCGAGGCCGTGGACGCCGAGCAGCGGCCGCTGTTCGGCGGCGGGCTGACCCGGATGTGGAACGGCGCCCACGAAATGCTCCGGCAGGGCGCGTACTACGGCATGAAGCGGCGCGCCGGGACGATCGGCCAGCTGGGGCTGGGCCCGGTGCTCGGCCGGCTGGCGGACGAGCCGGCCGGGCTGCGGGTGCACCTGGCCGGGCACTCCTTCGGCGCCCGGCTGGTCTCGTACGCGCTGCGCGGGATGCCGCCAAACGCGCGGCACGTGAAGTCGGTGACGCTGCTGCAAGGGGCCTTCTCGCACTACGCGTTCTGCGCGGAGCTGCCGCACGACCGGGCGCGCGCCGGGACGCTGGACGGCGCGCAGGAGCGGATCGACGGCCCGCTGGTGTGCTGCTACTCCCGGCACGACGACGCGCTGGGCACGTTCTACCCGCTGGCCTCGAAGCTGGCCGGGGACTCCGCCAGTTTCCTCGGCGTGTTCGACCGGTGGGGCGCGAACGGGTTCAACGGCATCCAGGGCGTGGACGGGACGCGGCGGATCCGGCTGGGCGAAGAGCTGCCGACGTCGCCGGGGTGCGTGAACGTGGACGCCGCCGCCGTGGTCCGGCGCGGCGCGCCGCCGGCCGGCGCGCACAGCGACATCTGCCACCCGGAGCTGGCCCGGGTGGTCCTGGAGGCGGGCCGGATCGGCCGCGCCTGACAGGACAGAGCGCAAAGTGCGGTGCGCGAAGCCCCCACAGCTCCGCGCACCGCACCGCTTCCCCGGGCCGCCTAGCGGTGGCTCGGGAACTCCACCACCTGCTGATAGGTGGGCCGGTTCTGCCAGCCGATCGGGTCGTGCGTGAGGCCGCCGACCGCGCGCTGGATGATGGCGTCCGCGCACCACTGGTCACCGGCCTTGCAGGCGTCATCGCCCGGGTAGACCTGCTCGGCGGTCTTCGCGGCCGCCTCGCGCAGCGTGCTGACGAGCGTGCCGCGGCACGCGTCCACGTCGCCCTTGCCGCAGTACTGCTCGGCCAGGCCGCCGCGGACCTTCTCGCCGAGCACCGCGCGCAGGTCCTTGTCGGCGTAGGACCACCAGCCGTACTGGAAGGCGGAGCCGGCGTGGCTGCCGGTCGGCCCGTGCCCGGCCGAGGGCGACTCGTCGATGGCGAGGTTGGCCTTGAGCGCGTCGTAGAGGCCGTCCCCGAGGCCCGGCGCGAACACCTTCTCGATCATCAGGGGCCACCAGGCGTCCATGATCCGTACGGCGTCGGAGTGGGCGTACGTCTTCGATCCCGGGCTGGTCTCACGGCGCTGCGCGCCGTCCTTACGCCAGGCGTCGAGCTGCTGCACCGCGGTCCTGACCTGCGGGTCGTCGACCGGCGCCGAGCGCAGCACCTTGAGCAGCTCCGGCAGCACGTCCTCGCCGCGCAGGTCGGTGACGGCGGCCTCGCTCATCGCGCGGGTCAGGGAGGCGCGGGTGACGCCACCGTCCCGTACGAGCTCCTTCACCCGGTCGTCGAGGAGATTGCCGCGGTGCACGGAGCCGTTGCCGAAGCCGGCCGAGTCGTACTCCCTGGCCTGCTTGTTGTTCCAGGAGATGTAGTAGTCCTGGCCGACCGACCGCGGGTGCTCCTCGGGCGGGGTGTACGCGGAGGTGTTGGTCTTCGGGTCCCAGTCCTTCCACTCGTACGCCTTCTCCGCGCGGACCGGGAGGGACGGGTCGACGTCCGGGTTGCGGACGGGGTTGAGGCCGCTGTTGTAGTACGCGATGTCCTCGGAGTCGGCGTAGAACCAGTTGAAGGCGTATCCAATGTGCTGTGCGGCCCGCTGGAAGGACTTGGCGTCCTTGACGTAGGACGGGTCGTTGAACATCTGGAAGCCGATGATGGAGTCGGCCTCGTGGCGGTAGGTGGAGCGCTGCGCGGTGTAGGCGACGGGCTTGCCCTTGAGGGTCGCGCGGTGCGTCACGACGCCGTAGTCGGTCCGATAGACCTGCATACGGTACGAGCCGGCGGCCGTGGGGTCGGCGACGGTCGGCTTCCAGGAGTTGGTGCGCTCCAGCTTCTCCATGGGCACGCACCGGCCGTCCTTGCGGTAGGACGTGGAGTCCTTCGTGGGCTCGGACCCGTCGGCGTTGCACAGCTCGATCGCGTAGGTGTCGGTGATGTCCTGGCTCGCGGAGGTGGCGCTCCACGCGTAGTCCTGGCCGCGGCCGAGCTGGACGTACATCCCGACGCCCGCGAAGGACGCGCCGCGGGCGCTGATGCCCGGCCCCTGGATCTCCTGGAGCATCAGCAGCTGCGGGGCGAAGTAGCCGGTCTGCGGCCCGAAGACGGCGACCGGGTGGCCGCTCGCGGTGTGTTTCCCGGAGACCAGCAGGGCGTTGGACATGCCGCGGTGCCGGGTGGCGTCGAAGCTGCCCTTCGGGAGCACGCCGTCCTTGAAGACGCCTTCCAGGGGCTTGAGCTTCTTCGGGGTCCGCACGTCGGCCTGCGGCGGGTCGCTCTTGGCGGTGGCCGCGCCCTTCCGGTCGTACACCAGGGGTTCGGGCGTGACCGAGCCCCGGTCGGGCAGCGCCGTGCCCTTGGCGTTCTCCGGCTTGACCGCGTACGGGAAGGACTGGCCGTCGTGGAGTGTCAGCGCGGCCTCGGGGTCGTTGCGTTCGCGGAAGGACTCCCAGACCTCGGTGCCCTTCTCGACGCCGTACTTCTGCTGCGCCTGCAGTAGCGCGAGCGCCTGCGGTACCTCGCCGCCGCCCCCGTTGCCGAACAGCCCGCCGACGACGGACGCGAGGGCGATCAGGTCGGTGAGCTGGAAGGGCTTGATCTCCCCGGCGTTGGTGACGGCGTTCACGTGCCCGGTCAGCACGTACTCGCCGGGGAAGTAGCGGCCCTTCTTGGACTTCTCGCGGTAGGCGTTGATGCCGTCGACGTACGCCTGGGCGTCCGCCATGGCCTGCTCGCCACGCGGCCCGTTGTTCTCGCGGATGGCCTCGACCTGGTCCTTCAGGTCCTGCTCGGTGTACGGGGCCTTGGGCCAGAACTCCTGCTCCAGGCCCTGGTTGGCGAGCGCGCCGCCGGCGAAGGAGGTCAGCTCGCCGCGGCCGATGTGCCGGAAGAGGTCCATCAGCCACAGCCGGTCCTGAGCCGCGGCGTAGCCCGCGCCGTACTCGGTGCCGTAGCGGGTCGTGCCCTTGATGTGCGGCACGCCCGTCTTCTTGTCACGGGTGATCGTGACGTCGTCGCGCGGCCGGGTGACCTTGCCGACCTGGCCCTCGGGGACGCCGAAGGAGGCGTCGTTGAAGAAGTTCTTCAGGGTGTCGTCGGTGAGCGACTGGTGGCCGCCGTTCAGATCGTTGTACGGGCCGAGCTGGTCGGAGGCGTGCGCGGGGCGGGTGCCGAAGAGCTTGTTGCCGAGGATCTCGGCGAGGGTGGCGTTGCCGTTCTCGCCGGGCGGCAGGATGTCGGCGCACTGGCCCCGGCAGTGGTCGGTGACGGGTGGCGGGTCCGCGGTGGCCGCCGCGGCGGGGAGGGGTGCCAGGGCGCTGGCCCCCAGGGCGCACACCGCTGCCACGGCGGCAGCGGCGCGTCCTCCGGTACGTCGTCGCATTCCTGCTCCTTGGGAGGCGGGTGCGCTGGACGTTACCGTCGGTAAATCCACGGCGGAAGATGAACAACAGTCAACTTTCGTTCAACCCTCACTTCTCCCACGCACCACCTCTACACCCCAGGTAACACCCCTTTCTCGCACGGCAGTTCGATGGATCCGGATGCCGTTCCGTTACGTCCATTCCATGTCCAGTCGGGTTCCTCCCCACGGAGGTGGGATGAATTGGCCGGTTTCAGAGCTCTCGCCGAGCAGGTCCGCAACCCCGGGCTCGTCGCGACCCAGCGGCGGACGGCGCTGCGCAAGTGCCTCGAACGGTTCGCCCCGTACGGGCACCGGGCGACCTGGCATCACTTGTGCACCCGCGCAGGCATCGGGACGCAGGACCGCAACCCTGACCCGGGCAGGCTCATGGCCGCCCTGGCGGAACTGGAGGAGGCACGCAACCTCTGGCTCGCTTATGAAGAGGACTTCGCCGCCCGGAGGCGGCGTGAGAAGCACGAGGGCATCCGGCAGCCGGGCGCCCTGCACGAATGGCACCTGCGCACCTGGGGCGGGTGCGACATCGTGCCCTGCGAGTCACCGCACCGGCATCCGACCGCACGCCTGGCCGAAGTGCTGCGCCGGGTGATCGCGGCCATGGAGTCGGGCCGGCAGCGCGAGGACTGCCCGGTGTGCGGGGGCCGGCGCTTCGTCTGGCACACGGACGGGGCGCACTCGGTGAACGGGCCGGTCTGTCAGGAATGCGGAGTAGTCACCCCGTCGGCGGTCCTGACCACCGCCGTGCTCTCCGCCGCCCGGCGCGCCAACGCCGACCGGGCCTTCGCCGCGGCCTGAGCCACGGCCGGCACGCGGCAGCACGGGGCAGCACCCGGCAACAGGGTGCAGCACAGGGGGAAACGGCAGGGCGCCGGGCGCGCACCTGCCGCATCAGGCGGACGTGGGACCGGACGCACCGGTACGGGGGACCCGCGCCGCCCGCGAACCGCCCAGGAGGCACCGCGGCATCGCACTTGAGGGCCTCTTCCCGCGAGTGCATGAACGTTGTACGTTCCCGTGCATGCTCCCGCTCGCCCGTTCCGCCACCGTCGCCCCGCCGGGCTGGAGCCGCTGGCTCGTCCCGCCCGCCGCGCTCGCCATCCACCTCGCCATCGGCCAGGCATACGCCTGGAGCGTGTTCAAGCCCCCGCTGGAGTCCTCGCTCGGGCTCTCCGGCACCGCCTCCGCGCTCCCCTTCCAGCTCGCCATCGTGATGCTCGGCCTGTCGGCGGCGTTCGGCGGCACGCTCGTCGAACGGCGCGGCCCGCGCTGGGCCATGCTCGTCTCCACCCTCTGCTTCTGCTCCGGCTTCCTGGTCGCCGCGCTCGGCGCCGCCACCCGCCAGTACTGGCTGGTCGTGCTCGGCTACGGCTTCATCGGCGGCATCGGCCTGGGCATCGGCTACATCTCCCCCGTCTCCACACTGATCAAGTGGTTCCCGGACCGCCCCGGCATGGCCACCGGCATCGCCATCATGGGCTTCGGCGGCGGCGCGCTGATCGCCTCTCCCTGGTCCAGCGGGCTGCTGGACGCGCTCGGCGCCGACTCCTCCGGCATTGCGCGGACCTTCCTCGTGATGGGCCTGGTGTACGCGGTCTTCATGTCGCTGGGCGTGCTGCTGGTCCGCGTACCCCCGGACGACTGGCGGCCCCCGGGAGCCGCGCCCGCCCGGACCGCCCGGCGCCCCCTGGTCACCACCGCCCAGGTCTCCGCCCGCAACGCGCTGCGCACCCCGCAGTTCTGGTGCCTGTGGGTCGTCCTCTGCATGAACGTCACGGCCGGCATCGGCATCCTGGAGAAGGCCGCGCCGATGATCGCGGACTTCTTCGCGGACACCGCGACGCCCGTGAGCGCGGCAGCGGCGGCCGGCTTCGTCGGCATGCTCTCGCTCGCCAACATGCTCGGCCGGTTCGCCTGGTCCACCACCTCCGACCTGGTGGGCCGCAAGAACATCTACCGGCTCTACCTCGGCGTCGGCGCGCTGCTGTATCTCGTACTGGCACTGACCGGCGACACGTCCAAGCCGCTCTTCGTCGGCTGCGCGGTCGTCATCCTGTCCTTCTACGGCGGCGGTTTCTCCACGGTCCCCGCGTACTTGAAGGACCTCTTCGGCACGTACCAGGTCGGCGCGATCCACGGGCGGCTGCTCACCGCCTGGTCCACCGCCGGCGTCCTCGGCCCGCTGATCGTCAACGCCATCGCGGACTCCCAGCACGCCGCCGGGCGCAGCGGCCCCGACCTCTACACCACGTCGTTCTTCATCATGATCGGCCTGCTGGTCATCGGCTTCGTCGCCAACGAGCTGGTCCGGCCGGTGCATCCCCGCCACCACGAACCGGTGCCGGAGCACCGGGAAGCACAGGAAGAAGGAGCCGCCCGGTGACCGGCCGCCGCACCGCCCTGCTCGTCCTCGTCTGGCTGTGGGTCGGACTGCCCTTCGCCTACGGGCTGTACGAGCTGACGCTCAAGATGACGCAGCTGTTCACCGGGTAGGTCCGGGCGTGCTCCGCCCGTCCCCCGCCGCACGGTCCACGCGCAGCCGCCGCGCGCCCGTCCCCTGCTCGCCGAGCTCGTCGTACGGGTTGGAGAGCGCGCACTTCTCCAGGGAGAGGCAGCCGCAGCCGATGCAGTCGGTCAGCCTGTCGCGCAGCTCCTGCAGCTGGTTGATGCGCTCGTCCAGCTCGCTGCGCCAGGCTTCGGAGAGCCGGGCCCAGTCGGCGCGGTTGGGCGTGCGCTCCTCCGGCAGCTCGGCGAGCGCGTCACGGATCACCGCGAGCGGGATGCCGACGCGCTGCGCCGCCCGGACGAAGGCGACGCGGCGCAGCGCGTCACGGGTGAACCGGCGCTGGTTGCCCGCCGTTCTGGTGCTGCTGATCAGCCCCTTGGACTCGTAGAAGTGCAGGGCGGAGACGGCGGCGCCACTGCGCGCCGAGAGCTGGCCGACGGTGAGTTCGTGGACCTTACGGGAAAGCTGGGGCACGTCGGCCAGCCTACGGGGTGTGCGAAGCGACGAGCCGTTGACAGCGGAGGATCTGCACAGCAAGCTGAGCAAGCGCTTAGTCGATGAGGAGGCATACGGACATGGCAGACCCCCGAGTGTTCGGTTCGCTGGAAGAACTGCGTGGAGCCGTCGGCGAGGAGCTCGGCCCGAGCGACTGGCTGGAGGTCGACCAGAAGCGGATCGACCTGTTCGCCGACGCCACGGGCGACCACCAGTGGATCCACATCGACCAGGAGAAGGCGAAGGCCGGGCCGTTCGGCACGACCATCGCGCACGGCTACCTCACGCTGTCGCTGCTGCCCGCCCTCGTACCGCAGCTGATGCGCGTCGACAACGTCAAGATGGGCATCAACTACGGCACGAACAAGGTGCGCTTCCCCTCCCCCGTGCCGGTCGGCTCGCGGCTGCGCGCCACCGCGAAGATCGCCGAGGTGACCGAGGTGCCGGGCGGCGTCCAGCTGACGACGACGGTGACCGTGGAGCGCGAGGGCGGCGACAAGCCGGTCTGCGTCGCGGAGTCGGTCAGCCGCTTCTACCTGTAAGGCGCACAGCGCTCACGGGCGCCGGGCGCCCACCATGCCCAGTACCAGGTCGGCGTAGAGCTCGCCGACCTGGTCCGGCGTGCGCTTGCCGTCCGCGGTGAACCAGCGGGCGACGTCCACGCACAGCGACAGCACCGCCAGCGTCGTGCCGGGCACGTCCCGCACGGTGAACTCCCCGGCGTCCGCGCCGTCCTGGATGATCTCCCGCAGCAGCCGGTCGGTCTTCCGCCGCAGATCCGCGATCTCGGCGTAGTGCTCCTCGCTCAGCGCCTTCAGCTCGTACTGGATGATGCGCGCGGTCGTGTGCCGCTCGGCGTGCCAGCTGGCGAAGGCGTGTACCGCGCAGCGCAGCCGGTCGGCGGCCGTGCCCTCGGCGCCGGCCGCGGCTGTCATGATCTTCAGCGCCCGCTCGTGACCCGTGACGCTGATGCGATAGAGCAGCTCTTCCTTGGTCTTGTAGTGGATGTAGAGCGCGGCCGGGCTCATGCCGGCCCGCCCGGCGATGTCACGGGTGGTCGTGGCGTGGTAGCCGCGCTCCGCGAACGCCTCGACGGCAGCCCCGACCAGCCGCTGGGCCGCGTCCGGAGCCACCTCGGCCCATTCCCCTGCGGCCTCGTCCGCCCGCTCCGCTCCCATCGCGCACTCCGATCCTGGCGGTCCGCCGCGGTCCGTCCGCGGCGGGCCATCAGATCGAACACCATACCCCAGGACTGAGCAAGCGCTTAGGTCCTGGGAGCCATGTCCTCGGGAGGCGGGCTCCGGTCAGAAGGCGGAGACCCCCGTCAGCGCGCGCCCGATGAGCAGCTTCTGGATCTGGCTGGTGCCTTCGTAGAGCGTCATCACCCGGGCGTCCCGGACGAGCTTGCCGACCGGGTACTCGTCGATGTAGCCGTACCCGCCGAAGACCTGCAAGGCGTTGTTGGCACAGCGTACCGCCGCCTCGGAGGCGAACAGCTTCGCCTTGGACGCCTCGGTGACGAACGGCTTCCCGCGGTCGATGAGGTCGGCGACCCGCCAGGTCAGCAGCCGGGCCGCGTCCACGTCCAGCGCGATGTCGGCGAGCAGCTCCTGGACGAGCTGGTGGTGGGCGATGGTCTTGCCGAACTGGTCGCGCTCGCCCGCGTACCCGACGGCGGCGTCCAGCGCGGCCTGCGCGATACCCACACAGCCGGCCGCGACCGACATCCGGCCCTTGGCCAGCGCGGACATGGCGACGGAGAAGCCCTTGCCCTCGGGGGCGATCATCGCGGAGGCCGGGACCCGCACGTCCTCCAGGACCAGCTCGGCGGTGGCCTGGCCGCGCAGGCCCAGCTTGCCGTGGATCTCGCGGCGAGACAGACCCGGGGTGTCGGTCGGGACGAGGAAGGCGCTGACACCCTTGTGGCCGGGCGCAGCACCGGTACGGGCGAAGAGCAGCACCACGTCGGCCCAGGTGCCGTTGGTGATGAACATCTTCGTACCGTTGATCACCCAGTCCCCGCCGTCGCGGACGGCCCGGGTGGTGAGGTTGCCCGCGTCGGAGCCGGTACCGGGCTCGGTGAGGCCGAAGCAGCCGAGGGCCTCACCGGAGGTGAGCCGGGGCAGCCACTGCTCCTTCTGCTCCTCGCTCCCCCAGGCGGCGATGGACTTGGCGACCAGGCCGAGCGAGACGGAGACGATGCCGCGCACGGAGGAGTCGCCGCGCCCCAGCTCCTCGGTGACCAGCGCGTACGCGAAGTGGTCGCCGCCGGAGCCGCCGTACTCCTCAGGGATCGTCAGGCCCAGGAAGCCCAGGTCGCCCATGGTCTTCACGATTCCGCGGTCGACCTGCTCGGCGCGGTCCCACTCCGTGACGTGCGGGGCGACCTCGCGGTCGACGAAGTCCTTGGCGAGCTGCCGGACGGCGGCCTGCTCCTCATTGAGTTCGAGGTTCATGTGCGTCTTCCTCTGAACGGTGGCGGTGACCACGGCGGGCGGCGCCCATGAGGAGGCGCCACCGCCCTTAATTATCACTGCTAGTTTTTCGGCGGCAGCCTCTACTATGTGCGTCATGGCCCGACCCCGCAAGCCCCTGCTGAGCCGTGAGCGCATCGTCACGGCGGCCCTCGCGCTCATCGACGAGGAAGGACTGCAGGCGCTGTCCACCCGGCGGCTCGCCGCCGAACTCGGGGTGAGCGGACCGTCGCTGTACAACCACTTCACGACCAAGGACGAGATCCTGGACGCCGCGGCGGACATGGTGATCGCCAAGGTCGACGTCTCCGGCTTTGGCCCCGACGGGGACTGGCGGCGCGGGCTGCTGGAGTGGGCCCGCTCCTACCGCGCGGCGCTCGCCGCGCACCCGAACTTCGTGCCGTTCCTCGCCCAGGGGCCCGGCCGCCGCCCGGCGGGCCTGAAGATGGCCGACGCGGCGTTCGGCGGCATGGTCGAGGCCGGCTGGCCGCCCGCGCAGGCCACCAAGGTCTGCGCGATGGTGCGGTACTTCGTGGCGGGCTCGGCGCTGGGCTCCTTCGCCCGTGGTTTCGTCGACGACGCGGCCGCCTACGACCCCGCCGACTACCCCCACCTCGGCCAGGCCCATCTGCTCGCCGAGCACCAGCAGCAGGTCGACGAGGGTGCCTTCGAGTCCGGCCTGCGGGCCCTGGTCGACGGGCTGGCGCTGCAGTACCAGCCGGTCTCCTGACCGGACTCCTCTCAGTACGTCGCACCTCCCTGTGAGGTGTCGGTAACACCTCAGTAATATCCGGGTCGTCCGTTACGCACCGCGTCGCGACAGGAGACCCATGTGAACCAGCCGATACCCGTCCGGCGTCCCCACGCCTTTCTGCTGGGTGTGCTGCGCGGCCAGGCACAGGTCGACTTCCTGTCCAGCGCCCTGGCCGGGGTGGTCTTCACGGTCGCGCTCTGCGCGGCGGGCTGGGAGTACGGGGCCTACGGACTGGGCGGCGCCGCGCTGGGCGCCCTGACGGCACAGGCACTGGGGGTCGCCCGCGACCGGGTCACCGCGGGCCTGGAGGGCTTCAACTCCTGCCTGGTGGCGGTGGGGTTCGCCGCGTTCCTGGGCGCCGGCCATCTCTCCACGGCGCTGCTGGCGGCGGGCGGCTGCGTGGTCGTCACCGTGCTCACCGGGGCCGTCGGCACGCTGCTGCGCCCGTGGAACCTGCCCACGCTGACCCTGCCGTACTGCGTCACCGCCAGCGCCATGACCATCGCGGCGCCCGGCTTCGTCCGCGTCTGGCACCAGGGCCCCGGCCTGGCCACGCTCGCCCGCCCGGCGTCCGGCCGGACCGCGCTCACCTGGTCCGACCTCTGGCACGCCTTCTTCTCGAACATCGCCCAGATCTTCTTCATGCCGCAGTGGTACGTCGGCGCGCTCTTCCTCCTCGGCATCTTCGTCGCCGACCGCCGGCTGGGCGCGCTGGCCTGCCTGGGCAGCGTGGTGGGCATCGCGGCGGGCTGGCTGCTGGGCGCGCCCGCCGGGCAGATCACCGACGGCGGAATGGGATACAACGCGGTGCTCGTCACGATGGCGCTGGGCGGCGTCTTCCTGGCCACCGACGGCTGGTCGCTGGCGTACGCGGTGACCGGCGCGACCGCGGCGACCATCCTGACCTCGGCGACCGCCGCGCTCTTCGCCCCGTCCGGCGGGCACACCTTCACCTGGCCGTTCGTGCTGACCACGCTGGCTTTCCTGGTCGCGGTGCCGGCCTTCCCGCGGTTGCGGAAGGCCGGCGAGCCCGCGGCGTCCGGGGCCCCGACGGGCCCCGCTACTCCGCCGGCCGCGGCTGCGTAGCCGGGGGCGCGGCGGCCTCGGCGGCCGCCCGCTTGGCGCGCTTGGCGAGTACGGCGATGGAGCCCAGCGCGATCACGGCGAGCACCATGATGTAGCCGGAGACCGCCATCGAAGTGCCGCTCGCCTCCAGCAGCAGGACCATCAGGAACGGCGCCAGACCGCCGCCGAGGACGGCGCTGATCTGGTAGCCGAGCGAGGCCCCCGTGTAGCGCATCTCCGCCGAGAACAGCTCGGCGAACAGGGCGGCCTGCGGCCCGTACATGATGCTCAGGAAGCAACTGGCGATGAACGTGCCGACGGCCAGCCACACCAGCGAGGCGGTGTCGATCAGCAGGAACATCGGTATCGCCCAGACCAGCAGCCCGACCGCGCCGATCGTGTAGATCCGCAGCCGGCCGACCCGGTCCGAGAGCGCCGCGGCGGCCGGGATCAAGGCGAGCTGAGTGAGGCTGACCAGGAGGGAGACGGTCAGCACGGCCGTGCGCTGCATGGCCAGCTCGCGGGTCGCGTAGTCCAGTACGCCGGTGATCAGGATGTAGAACGTCGCGGTGTTCACCGTGAAGCTGCCGCCGGCCAGCAGGACCGTGCCGAGGTGCTGGCGGAGGATCGTGCGCAGCGGCGAGCGCTGGGCTTCCGCCTGCTGCTCGGCGGCGGCGAGCCGGCGCTCCGCGTCACGGAATTCGGGCGTCTCCTCGACGCGGGTGTGGATGTACCAGGCGAGGACCAGGACGAGGACGCCGACGAAGAACGGCAGCCGCCAGCCCCAGGCGGCGAATTCCGCGTCGCCGACGACCGCGCCGGCCACCAGGAAGACGGTGTTGGCGGTGACCACGCCGATCGGCACGCCGAGCTGGACCAGCGAGCCGTACAGCCCGCGCTTGCCCTCGGGGGCGTACTCGGTGGCCATCAGCATCGCGCCGCCCCACTGGGCGCCGACCGCGATGCCCTGCACGATGCGCAGCAGGACCAGGAGGATCGGCGCGGCGATGCCGATCGTCTCGTACGTGGGGAGCAGGCCGATGCCGGTCGTGGCCAGGCCCATCAGGGTCAGCGCCAGGACGAGCATGGGCTTGCGGCCGCGTTTGTCGCCGAGCTGGCCGGCGATGACGCCGCCGATGGGTCTGGCGAGGAAGCCGACCGCGAAGGTCGCGAACGCGGCGAGCACGCCGGCGACCTGGCTTCCGGACGGGAAGAAGGCGTGGCCCAGTACCAGGGCCGCGGCGATGCCGAAGACGAAGTAGTCGTACCACTCGACGGCGGACGCCAGAGCGGCCGCGGTGGCCACCTTGCGGCGGTGCCGGGCGGTGGGGGCCGGGGCGGGGCTCGGTGTCGCGGAGGAGGCCGTGTCCATGCGTGCACGCTCCGAGGGGTGCTGGGGAACGGGGGGCGGCGCCGTGATTGCGGGTGACCGTACCGACCGGCTGGTACGGGCGTCAACGGACTGCACAGCAGGAGTTTTTACGGCGGGATGGGCGGGGCTTTGCCCGGGCCGGCGCGGCATGTCCGGGCACCCCGAAGGCCCCCGGGGCGGTCGCTCCCGGGGGTCGGTCGGACCGCGTCAGGTCCTCAGAAGACGATCAGCGCGCGGCCTCCCTTGCCCGCGAGCATGGCGTCGAAGGCGGCCGGGATGCCCTCCAGGCCGATCCGCTCGGTGACCAGCCCGGACAGGTCCAGCGCGCCGCTGCGGACGTGCCCGGCGATGACCGGGAGGTCCTTCGCGGGGTCGCTGTTTCCGTAGACGCAGCCCGAGAGGGTGCGGCCGAAGTAGAAGAGCTCCAGCGCGGAGAAGGTGACCTGCTGGTCCTGGCCGCCGACGCCGACGACCGTGGTCCGGCCGCCGCGGCGGGTCGAGGACCAGGCGGTACGGATCGTGTCGGCGCGGCCGACGCATTCGAGGGCGACGTCGGCGCCGATCCCGCCGGTGAGCTTGCGGATCGACTTGGCCGTGTCGTCCGCCGCCACCAGGAAGTCCGTGGCGCCGGCCGCGCGCGCCAGCTCCTCCTTCGCCGGGGAGACGTCGACGGCGATGATCGGGCCCGCGCCCGCGATCCGCGCGGCCTGGAGCGTGGCCAGGCCGACGCCGCCGACGCCGAAGACGACGACCGACTCCCCCGCGCTGACCTGCGCGGAGTTGTGCACCGCGCCCCAGCCCGTGAGGACCGCGCAGCCCAGCAGGGCGGCCTCGGTGAGCGGTACGCCCTCCGGAAGCGGCAGTGCCGCGTGGGCCGCGACCACCGTCTCCTCGGCGAACACGGCGGTGCCCAGGCCCGGGTAGAGCTCGCTGCCGTCAGCGCGCTGTGCGTACGGCTTCGCGGCGGCCGCGGCCGAGTTGGCGCACAGCCACACCTCGCCCAGCCCGCAGAAGTGGCACTCGCCGCAGGACGGCGCCCAGTTGAGGACGACCGGGTCGCCGGGCGCGAGGCCGGTGACGCCCTCGCCGACGGCGGTGACGGTGCCCGCGCCCTCGTGGCCGAGGACCGCGGGGACGGGCTGCTTGAGCGTGCCGTTGGACAGCGACAGGTCGGAGTGGCAGACCCCGGCCGCGGCGAGCTTGACCCGGATCTGTCCGGGTCCGGGATCGGGCAGCTGGATCTCGGCGATCTCCAGCGGGGCGTTGACGGCGGGCAGTACGGCAGCGCGGACCACGGTGCGGTCTCCTCGGTGGGGAGTGCGGAGTACGGGCGGAAACTGCGGATGAGAGGGCGGGGCGCCGGTACGGGCCGGCGCCCCGGGCCGCTCAGAGCTGGAGCGACTTGGTCTGGAGGTACTCGGTCAGGCCGTGCGGGCCCAGCTCGCGGCCGACGCCGGACTGCTTGTACCCACCGAAGGGCGCGAGGAGGTTGAAGCGGCCGCCGTTGATGTCGACCTGGCCGGTGTCCAGCTTGCGCGCGAAGGCCACCGCGGTCTCCTGGTCCTTGGCCCAGACGGCGCCGGCGAGGCCGTAGACCGTACCGTTGGCGATCTCCAGGGCCTCGTCCTCGTCGCGGTACTTCATGATCGAGATGACCGGCCCGAAGATCTCCTCCTGGGCGATGGTCATGCCGGGGGTGACGTCGGCGAAGACGGTGGGGCGGACGTAGTAGCCGGCCGGCAGGCCCTCGGGGGCCTCGGCGCCGCCGGTGACCAGGCGCGCGCCCTCCTCCTGGCCCTTGGCGATGAAGCCGCGGACCCGGTCGCGCTGCTTGGCGTTGACGACCGGGCCGAGGCGGCTCGCCTCATCGTTGGGGTCGCCGGGCACGTACTTGGCGACGATGTCGGCGGCGAGCCGGACGGCCTCCTCGTACTGGTCCTCGTGGACGAGCATGCGGGTCAGCGCGTTGCAGGACTGGCCGGAGTTGCGGATGACGTCGGCGACGTTGACCTTCACGGCCTTGGCGAGGTCGGCGCCAGGCAGGATGACGTTGGCGGACTTGCCGCCCAGCTCCAGCGCGACGCGCTTGACGGCGCCGCCGGCGATGGCGCCGATCTTCTTGCCGACCGCGGTGGAGCCGGTGAAGGAGACCAGGTCCACGCCCTCGTGCTCGGCGAGCGCCTGGCCCGCGACCGTGCCGAGGCCCGTGACGAGGTTGAAGACGCCGGCCGGGATGCCCGCCGCGTCCACGCACTCGGCGAAGAGCTGGGCGGTGAGCGGGGTGTCCTCGGCGGGCTTGAGGACGACGGTGCAGCCCGCGGCGAGCGCCGGGGCGACCTTGTTGGTGATCTGGTGCAGCGGGTAGTTCCAGGGCGTGATCGCGCCGACCACGCCGACCGGCTCGTGCAGCACGGTCGAGGTGCCGAGCCGCTCCTCGAAGGAGTGCTCGGCGGCGAGCTGGGCGTACGAGGCGGTCACCGCGATCGGCATGCCGGTCTGCACGTTCGCGGCGAAGGACTTCGGCGAGCCCAGCTCGGCGGTGATGGTCTCGGCGATCTCGTCGGCGTGCGCCTTGAGCTGCTCGACCAGCGCGGCAAGCTTGGCGGCGCGCTCGGTGGGCGCGGTGGCGCGCCAGCCGGGGAGGGCGGCGCGCGCTGCCCGTACGGCGGCGTCGATGTCGGCCGCGGTGCCGGCCGGAACGGTGGCGATCACCTGCTCGTCGGCGGGGTTGCGCACCTCGATGGTGTCGCCCCCCGCCGCGTCCCGCCAGGCTCCGTCGATGTACATGCCGTCGTGTGCCTTCATCTCGGCGTCCTCCCGAGGGTGGTCGTCAGGTGCGCTAAGCGGCCGCTCATACGCCGCGTCGTACAAACTATCGCCGCTAGTTTGCGGGGCGCCACCCTGCCAAGGGTCCCATCTCGACAGATACGGGTGACGGGCGGCGCAGTATCCCACTCCCGCCTTTCCGGCGGGTGGCAGTCGGCGGAAGGGACGCACGCCCCACGCGCCGCCGCTACCGTGCGCGCCATCCAGCACCATTCACGAGTTCCGACGTACGGGGTGGCGACGCGCATGGTCCAGGACACCGGGCGCCGGCGCAGCGGCGAGCTGCCCGCCGAGACGACCAGTTTCATCGGCAGACAGCGGGAGATCGCGCAGGTCGTGGAGGTGCTCGACCGCTTCCGCATGGTCACCCTCACCGGCCCCGGCGGGGTCGGCAAGACCCGTACGGCGGTGCGCGTGGCGCATCAGCTGCGCGACCGGTTCCCGGACGGGGTCCATCTCGTACCGCTCTCCGCGCTCACCGAACCCGAGCTGCTGCCCAACACCGTGGCGGCCGCGCTCGATCTGCCCGAGCAGGCCGCCCGGCCCGCCATGGAAGTCCTCACCACCTGCCTGGAGGACAAGAAGGCCCTGATCATCCTCGACACCTGCGAGCATCTGATCGACGCGTGCGCGCTGCTCGCCGACGAGCTCCTGCGCACCGCGCCGGACGTGCGGCTGATCGCGACCAGCCGGCAGCCGCTGGACATTGCGGGCGAGCACGTCCTGCCCATTCCCCCGCTGTCCGTGGAGGGCGGCCCGGACGACGCGGCGGCCCGGCGCGACCGGCCCGGCGCACGCTCCGACGCCCTGCAGCTCTTCGCGGACCGCACCGCCGCGGCCGTACCCGGATTCACCCTCACCGACGACAACCTCGCCGACGCCACGTCCCTGTGCCGCCGCCTGGACGGCATCCCCCTCGCCATCGAGCTGGCCGTGTCCCGGCTGCGCGCCCTGTCCCTGGAGGAGATCCTCGGCCGGCTCGACCGCCGCTTCCTGCTGCTCACCGGCGGCCGCCGCACCACTGTGCCCCGCCATCAGACGCTGCGGACCACCATCGGCTGGAGTCACGATCTGTCCACTCCCCAGGAGCGGGTGCTGTGGACCCGGCTCTCCGTCTTCGCCGGGGAGTTCAGCCTGGAGGCGGCGGAAGGGGTGTGCGCCGACGAGCGCACGCTCCCGGCCGAGGAGATCCTCGACGCGCTCTTCGGACTGGTGGAGAAGTCCGTCGTGCTGCGCGTGGAGACCGAGGTGGGCACCCGTTACCGGATGCTCGACACGATCCGCGAGTTCGGCCGGGACCGGCTCGCCGCGGGAGCGGAGGAGGCGGACCTGCGCAAGCGCCACGCGGCCTACTTCCTCGACCGGACCGGGCAGTTCGACGCCGAATGGACCGGCGACGCCCAGCTCGCCTGGGTACGCAGGCTCCGCTGCGACCAGGCCAACCTGCGGGCCGCGCTGGAGGCGTGCGCCACCATCCCGGGCCTGGCGTACGACGGCCTGTGCCTCGCGACCCGGCTGTGGGGCTACTGGCAGTGCACCGGTCTGTACACCGAGGGCCGCCACTGGCTGCGCCGCGCCCTCGAAGGCAGCCGCGAACCGACTCCCGAACGCGTCAAGGCGCTCTGGCTCACCAGCTGGTATCTGGACGTCCAGGGCGAGCGGGGCGACAACTGGGCGCTGCTCGACGAGGCCGAGGAGATCGCCGCCCGCGCCGGCGATGCCCGCGGCCTCGCCTGGACGCTCGCCTTCCGGCACCACGCCCGCTATTTCCGCGGCACCATCGACGGCGTCATCGAGGGATACGACGACGCCCGCCGGCGCATGGCCGAAGCAGGCGACGAAGTGGCCCTGCTGATCACCGCCTTCCACCTCGCCTTCGCCCACTTCGTCACCGGCGGCATCGGCGAGGGCATCGCCCTGTGCGACGAATCCCTGCGCCGCAACGCCGCCCATCCGCAGGAGCACTGGTCGCGCAGCTGGGCACTGTGGGTCAAGAGCGTCGGCCTGTGGCTGAAGGGCGAGTGCGCGCAGAGCATCGAGTGCTGCCGCGAGGGCATCCACTCCAAGGCCGCCCTGCGCGACACGATGGGCATCGCGCACTTCCTGGAGGGCTTCGCCTGGTACGCCGCCGAGCAGGGCCACTTCGAGCGGGTGGGCACCCTGCAGGGCGCTGCCGACGTGCTGTGGCGCAAGGCCGCCAAGGAAGCCCGGTTCGGCATCCCGGTGCTGCACGAGCTGCACGGCAGCGCGGCCGAGCTGGCCCGCCAGGCACTGGGCGCGGACGCGTTCCACCGGGCGTTCGCCGAGGGCGGCTCGCTGTCACTGGCCGAGGCCGTGGACCTGGCGCTGGACGAGGACCTCACGAAGATGCCGGAGCTGCCGGTCCGGCCGGGCAGCCCGGCCGACGAACTCACCCCCCGCGAGCGTCAGGTGGCGGCGCTGGTCGCCCAGGGCCTCACCAACCGGGAGATCTCCGAGAAGCTCGTCATCTCCAAGCGGACCGTCGACTCGCACATCGAGCACATCCTCGCCAAGCTCGGCTTCAGCTCCCGCGCCCAGATCGCCGCGCTTTAGGACGGCACGCGCGCGCCTCCGTGGCCCTGGCGGCCGTCCTGCCGGGCACGCCGGGCCCGCGCGGCACCCGTACCGCGATCACGGCCGAGCCCAGCAGCAGCACGCCGAGCAGCACGAAGGGCGCGGCGGCGCCCGCGACACCGGCGGCGAGCCCCGCGCCGGCGGGCGCCGCGACCTGGCCGAGCCGGTTGCCGGTGAGGCGCAGGGCGAGGGCCGTGGAGCGGGCGTCGTCGGGGGCGGCCTGCACGACGGTGGTCATGGAGAGCGGCTGGCCGACGCCCAGACAGAAGCCCAGCGCGGCCAGCACGAGGGCCAGCGCCCAGACCGGCAGCGGCACGGCGATGGCCGCGCACAGCAGGGCCGCCGCCGCGCACGTGGTGGTCAGCAGCGCGGTACGGCCGAGCAGCCGCAGCATCGGGGTCATCACCAGCCGGCAGGCGATGGTGGCCGCGGCGCGCAGGCTCAGCAGCAGGCCGATGGTGGCGGGCGCGATGTGCTGGGCCTCGCCGACGACCGGGAGGTAGGCGGTGAGGATGTCGGTGGCGGAGAGCACCGAGAGGCTGATGAAGATGCCGGCGCCGACGCCGCGGGTGCGGAGGATGCCGAGGACCGGTACGCGGCGGGCCGCGGCGCGCGGCGTACCGCCCGCGGGTGCACCTTCTCGCCGTTCCTGCCGCTGCTCCAGCCGCCACAGGGCGGTGCAGGCGCAGGCCGCGGCGGCCGCGGAGACCAGCAGCGCGGTGGCGCTGGTGCGGGCCATCGCGCCGTCGTGCTCGGAGATCAGCAGCCCCGCGCCGACCGGCCCGACGAGCTGGCCGAGCGAGGCGCCGATGGTGAAGTGGCCGAAGTTGCGGTCGCGCTCCTCGGGGGCGCTGCGCCGGGCGACGATGGACTGGGCGCCGATCACGAAGCACAGGTGGCCGAGGCCCATCACCCCGCTCCAGGCGGCCATCGCGGGCAGCGAGGCCACCACGCCGCTGAGTGCGCAGCCGCCGGTGATCAGCGCGATGCCGACGGCCAGCAGGGGCGTGCAGCGGCCCTGGTCGGTGCGGCGGCCCAGCGGGACCGCGATCAGCAGCGGCAGCAGCGCGTACACGCCGGTGATGACGCCGACGGCGGTCTCGTCGGCACCCAGCGCGAGCGCCCGGTAGGAGACGGCGGGCCGTGCCATGCTCACCGCCGCCTGGGCGAAGGAGAAGGTGAGAACGAGGCGCAGCAGCCAGCCCCTGCCGGGCGTCGGAGTGTTCATGGGTCAGATGATTCCGTACAGGAGTCCGGCGCCGAGCACCACCAGCGAGGTGAGCGCGGCCCATTTCACGGTGAATTTGGTGTGGTCGGCGAACTCGACCTTGGCCATGCCGACCAGGACGTAGACGGCGGGGACGAGCGGGCTGGACATGTGCAGAGCCTGGCCGACGAGGGAGGCGCGGGCGATCTCCAGGGCACCCACACCGTGGGCTGCGCCGGCCTCGGCGAGGATCGGGACGATGCCGAAGTAGAAGCCGTCGTTGGACATGAAGTACGTCAGCGGGATGCTGAGCAGGCCGGTGACCAGGCCCATGTGCGGGCCGAGCGCGTCGGGGACGTTGCCGACCAGCCAGCGGGCCATGTGCTCGACCATGCCGGTGCCGGTGAGCACGCCGGTGAAGACGGCGGCGGCGAAGACCATGCCGGAGACGTTCAGGACGTTCTCGGCATGCGCGGCGATGCGCGCCTTCTGGTCCTTCATGTGCGGGAAGTTCACGGTGAGCGCGATGGCCGCACCGAGCAGGAAGAGCACCGGGATGTCCAGCACCTGCATGATCAGCAGGGTGAGCAGCGCGAGGGTGAGAGCGGCGTTGAACCAGTACAGCTTGGGGCGCAGGGTGGCGCGGTGCGGGTCCAGGACCTGGAACTCCTCCTCGGGCGCCGGGCCGTGGTCCGTGCCGCCGGCTCCGGCGGAGCCTCCGGTGGGGAGCGTGCGGCCGGTGGTGCCGCCCTTGCCGCCGGCGCCCGCGCCGACGAGGACCGTCTCCTTCTCGGTGACCTCGGCGTTCTCGGCGATGACCTTGGCGCTGCCGGGGGCGTCCAGGGTGAGCAGGCCCAGCCGCTTGCGCTCGCGGCGGCCCAGCACGTAGGCGAGGACGAAGACGGCGAGCAGGCCGGTGGCCAGCGCGGGGATCATGGGGATGAAGATGTCGCCGGCGTCCAGCTTCAGCGCGGTCGCGGCACGGGCCGTGGGGCCGCCCCAGGGGAGCGTGTTCATGACACCGTTGGCGGTGGCGGCGACGCCGGTCATCACCACGAGGCTCATCTTCAGCCGCTTGTAGAGCGGATACAGCGCCGAGACGGTGATCATGAAGGTGGTGGAGCCGTCGCCGTCGAGCGAGACGATCGCGGCGAGCAGGGCCGTGCCCACGACCACGCGGACCGGGTCGGCCTTGCAGAACTTCAGGATGCCGCGGACGATCGGGTCGAAGAGGCCGACGTCGATCATCACTCCGAAGTAGATGATCGCGAACATCAGCATCGCGGCGGTCGGGGCCAGGTCGCCGATGCCCTTGATGACGTAGTCACCAAGGTTCGCGCCCTGTCCGATCAGGACGCAGAACAGTGCGGGGATGAGCACGAGCGCCGCTATCGGCGACATCTTCTTCATCATGATCAGCACCAAGAAGGTGGCAATCATGACAAACCCGAGGATTGTCAGCATTGGGGGTACCTCACGTTCGCCCTTGAACACCTGCCAGGGGGTGGCGGTCGTGGTGACGTTAGGGGCGGCGAACTTTTGTTAACAAGACCTTGACGCGCGAGCAATACGAGCAAAACCCCAGGTCAATAGGGGCGGCGACGCGCAGCGCTCAGTCCAGCACCCGTCCCAGGTACGCCCGCAGCAGCTCCTTGGTCTCCGCGACGATCCCCGGATCGCCCTCGGGCGCGACCCGGAAGGCCAGCTGCACCAGCGCGTCCGCCGCCTCCACGCCCACCAGGAACGCGGTCCGCAGCCGCTCCTCCGCGGGGTCCAGGCCGAGCGGCCCGGCCAGCAGCGCGAGCAGCCGGTCGGCGACGCGGTGATTCGCCTCCCGGGTGGCCTGCGGCGCCGGCACGGTGAACTCCACCAGCGCGAAGCCCGGCACGGACCGCTTCATGACGAGGTACTCCTCGATCACCACGTCCATGGCGTACCGCCAGTCCAGCCGGTCACCGGCCGCCGCGAGCCCGGCGGTGACCCGCTCCGCGTACCCGTCGAGATTGCGCAGCGCCAGCGCCTCGGCCATCGCGCGCTTGTTGGGGAAGAAGCGGTAGACCGAGCCGATGGGCACCTCGGCCCGGGCGGCCACCGCGCGGGTGCTCAGGTCCTCGTACCCCTGCTCGTCGAGGACTTCGGCGCAGGCGTCGAGGATGCGGGTCAGGCGCTCGGCGCTGCGTCGCTGGACCGGGGCGCGGCGGAGTGACGGGGTATCCACGTGCTCCATCCTGCACGCCCTCCGGCCGGTTCCCGCCTCTCGCGGGAGCACCCCCGGGCGTTTCCGTTGACGGGCCAGGGCGCCAATCCTAGGGTCATGCACAGGATTCCTTGAGCGGCGGGAGCACGCGATGACAGGCACGGGCGAGGAGCGGGCGAGGAAGACGGCCGAGGGACTGGCCCACTCCTCGGGGTTCGGGAACGAACACACCTCCGAGGCGGTCCCCGGCGCGCTGCCCACCGGCCGCAACTCCCCCCAGCGCGCCCCGCTGGGCCTGTACGCGGAGCAGCTCAGCGGCACCGCCTTCACCGAGCCGCGGGCCGCCAACCGCCGCTCCTGGCTGTACCGCATCCGCCCCTCGGCGGCCCATCCGCCGTTCGTACGGGCGGACAACGGCGGAGTGCGCGCCGCCCCGTTCACCGGGACGGTGCCCGACCCCAACCGGCTGCGCTGGGACCCGCTGCCCGAGCCCGCGCCCGGCACCGACTTCGTCGCCGGACTGTGGACGCTGGGCGGCAACGGCAACGTCACCGAGCGCAGCGGCATGGCGGTGCACCTCTACCACGCCAACTCGTCCATGGAACGCAGGGTGTTCAGCAGCGCCGACGGTGAGCTGCTGATCGTCCCGGAACGCGGCGGGCTGCTGCTGCGCACGGAATTCGGGCTGCTGCGCGCAGAACCGGGCCATATCGCACTGATCCCGCGTGGCGTCCGCTTCCGCGTCGAACTGCTGGACGCGAGCGCCCGCGGGTACGTCTGCGAGAACTACGGCCGCCCCTTCCAGCTCCCCGACCTCGGCCCGATCGGCGCCAACGGGCTGGCGAACCCACGGGACTTCCTGGCTCCCGTCGCCGCATACGAGGACGTCGAGGGCCCGCACGAGGTCGTCAACAAGTTCTGCGGCAACCTCTGGACCGCGACCTACGACCACTCCCCGCTGGACGTCGTCGCCTGGCACGGCAATCACGTCCCCTACGTCTACGACCTGCGCCGTTTCAACGTCCTCGGCACGATCTCGTACGACCACCCGGACCCGTCGATCTTCACGGTGCTCACCTCCCCGTCCGACACCCCGGGCCTGGCCGGCGTGGACTTCGTGGTCTTCGCACCGCGCTGGCTGGTCGGCGAGAACACCTTCCGGCCGCCCTATTTCCACCGCAATGTGATGAGCGAGTACATGGGCCTCATCGAGGGCGCGTACGACGCCAAGACCGGCGGCAAGGGGGGCTTCGTGCCCGGCGGCGGGTCGCTGCACAACATGATGTCCGCGCACGGACCCGACCGCGCGACGTACGAGAAGGCGAGCACCGCCGAGCTGAAGCCGCAGAAGGTCGACGACGGGCTGGCGTTCATGTTCGAGACGCGCTGGCCGGTGCTGCTCACCGAGCAGGCCGCGGGCGCCGACCATCTGCAACGGGGCTACGACGACGTATGGCAGGGTCTCGAACGCCAGTGGGGGTCCGAGGGAGGATTCCCCGGAGAAGACAGCCGTCCCTGACCGGAGCCCGCCGTGACGACCTTCGCGCCCGACTCGCTCGCCCTGAACCGCAAGCTGCCCCTGTGGTACCAGGTCTCGCAGTCGCTGCGGGCCTCGATACTGGGCCGCCACCCCGAGGCGCCGCTGCGGCTGCCCACCGAGGAGACGCTCGCCGCGCACTACGGGGTGAGCGTGCTGACCATGCGGCAGGCCCTGAAGGAACTGGAGACCGAGGGGCTGATCAGCCGGCACCGGCGGCGGGGCACGTTCATCGAGCCCGCCGCGCGGCGCGGCGCCCCGGTACGGCTGCTGGGCTCCGTGGACGCGATCGTCGCCCAGCAGTCCGGCATGGTGAGCGAGCTGCTGGAGCACGGCACGGGCCCGGTGCCGCCGGAGCTGGCCGAGCACTTCCCCGGGCTGCCGGAGGTCGGCGTGTACCGGCGGCTGCGCAGCGACGAGCGGACCGGCGAGCCGACCAACCACGCCGTCAACCACATCCGCCCGGACGTCGCCGCCCGCATCGACCCGGCCGAGCTGGAGCGCCACCCGATGACGAAGGTGCTGCGGGACACGGTGGGCGTACGGATCGGCCGGATCACCGACACCGTGGAGGCGCGGCTGGCGGACCCGGAGACCGCACGGCTGCTGGATGTCCCGCTCCTCAGCCCGATCCTGCACTACACGGGCATTACGTACGACGAGGCGGGGCAGGTGGTGGATGTGGCGCGCATCCATTACCGGGGCGACCGTTTCTCGTTCACGGTGACGCTGGACGCCCACTGACACTGCTCTGAGCGACCCTGCCGCCGGTTCCGGGGGCGTGGTTACGATGCCGGGGTCATCCGAACCGTCCGGGAGGGTTGCCGCGTGACGGCCAAGCAGGACGTGCCCCTGCTGTCCGACCTGATGCCGTGGTCCGTCGCCGCGCCGCGGCTCGGCCGGGCCTGGATCATGGCGCCGGACACCGGGTCGCTGCGGGCGCGCTGGGACGCGCTGCTGCGGGCCGACGGCCTCGCGGACCGCGAGCGGCTCTTCCGCCCGTCCCGGGCCCGCACGCTGCACACCGCGGTCGGCCAGCTCCCCGGCCGGGCCACCACGACCGGCCGGCTGGCCCGGCTGGTCGCGGGCGACGCGCCCTGCCCGGAGCCGGTGCGGGTCCGGCACGGCGCGTACGACCAGCTGTGGCTGCTGCCCGACCACCGGCTGATCGACGCGGCCCGGCCCGAGCTGTGGCGGGTCGCGGACGCCGCCCAGCTCTTCGCCGTCGAGCAGCCGCGCGTCCCGCAGGACACCGGCCCCGCCCTCGCCGTCTCGGCGGTCCTGCCCGTCGGCCGCCAGGGCCGCGTCCGCCCCCTGTACCGCCGCCCCGCGGGCACCGAACCGAACCTCGCGCCCGGCCTCCTCGACCACCTCGGCGACCGCCTCGGACACCCCGTCACCGCCGAGGACGCCTTCGCCTACCTCACCGCCACCGCCCGGCACGACGGCGGCGGCATCGCCGTCCCGCTCACCGCGGACCCGGACCTGTGGGCGCGCGGGGTGGCGCTGGGGCGCGAGCTGATCCGGCTGCACACCCGGGGCGCGGGCTCCGGCGAGCGCCCCCGGCTGCCCGGCGGCCGCCGCCCGTACGTCCGCGCCGCGCTGCCCGCCCGGGGGCTGCCCACGGAGCTCGCGTACGACGCGGAGGAGGAGGCGCTGGACATCGGCGGGGGCCGGATCTCCCCCGTGCCGGCCGCCGCCTGGGACGCGCACGCGGGCGGCGTCCGCGTCCTGGAGGCGTGGCTGGAGCGGCGTACGGGCGCCGTCGAGCCGGGCACGCTGGAGGCGGTGCGCCCCGCCGCCTGGCCCCAGGAGTGGACCACCGACCTCCTGGAGCTGATCACCGTACTGGCCCTGCTCGGCGAACTCGTCCCCGAGCAGGGCAGTTTCACTACCGCGCTCGCCGCGGCCACCCCCGTCGGCGCCGCGGAGCTGACCGCCGCGGGCGTCCTTCCGCCCCCCGCGGCGGCGCGCCGCCCGGCCTCCGTCCTGGACCACCAGGAGGAGGGCCCGGACGGCCAGTTCGCGCTGCTCTAGCAGGGGCTACTTCTGCGGCGCGAGCTCCGGCCCCAGCGAGCTGAACTTCTCGTTGCTCACCACGCGCTTCGGGGGCCAGGTGATGTTCGGCGGCGGCCAGGACTGGCCGGTCTTCTCCAGGAACCACTGCGGCGGTTCGTACATGGGCGGCTCGTAGCCGTCCGGGAGGGCGGTCTTCCAGCGCACCCCCTTGGTCCGCTCGGCGAACTCCTCCTTGATGGCCTTCAGCCGCGCGGGCTGGGTGATCAGGTCCACCGCGGTCGCCGCGAGGTACTTCGCCGCCGCGAGGAGGGCCGCGTGGCCGGGCGCCGCCGCGGCGCAGGCGGCCGTCGACCAGGTGTGCATCTTCGTGCCGATGGGCGCGAGGGCCGCGCCCATGGAGACGGTCGGCACGTTCCAGCTGATGTCGGCGACATCGGTGGAACCGCCGCCCATGAACACCGGGTTGGGCGGGGTCAGCTCGCCGATCTTGTCGTGCAGCCCCTTCTCGGGCAGGCCGAGCGACTTCTGCAGGTCCTTGGCCAGCCGCTGGGCCTCGTCGGTGAACTCCGGCGGGCCGACCTTCCGCATGTTGTCGTGCATCAGCTCGGCGAAGGACCGGGACGGCAGCTGGTTCCAGCAGGCCGAGGTGATCCGGTGCCGGACGGTGGTCCGGCTGGCCTTGGCGGCCGCCTCGGACACCTCGATGACCTTGTCGAGCAGAACCTGGACCCGCTCCGGGCTGCCCTCGCGCACGTAGTACGAGATCTCGGAGATCTCCGGGGTGACGTTCGGGATGTCACCGCCGTTGTTGATCACCCAGTGCAGCCGGCCGGACGGCGCGAGGTTCTCCTCGCGCAGGAACTCCGACATCGTCGCCATCATCACCGAGGCGTCCAGCGCGCTCTTGTTGCCGAGCGGGGTGCCGCCGTGGCCCGCGACGCCGAGGAAGGTGAAGGTGATCGCGGTCATCGCGGTGGACGAGCCCCAGCCGGTCGCGTTGGACGTTGACGGATGCCAGTCCAGGAAGGCGTCCAGCCCGTCGTACACGCCCTTGCTGACTGCGTACGTCTTGCCGATCAGCTGCTCCTCGGCGGTGGAGCCGAAGAACTTCACCGTCACGTCGAGGCCGTGCGCCGTGGCGGCCTTGGCGACCGCCGCGGCCGCGGCCGCCGCCGCGGTACCCAGGGCACAGTGCCCGCAGCCGTGGCCGGGCCCGTACCCGGGCGCGAACGGGTCGTGGACGTACTCCAGCGGGTCGTGGTGGCCCACGCCCCTCCGCTGCGACAGCCCCGGCAGCGCGTCGTACTCGCCGCTGAAGCCGAGCACCGGGCCGCCCTTGCCGTGCCGGAAGGTGGCGGTGAAGGCGGTCGGGAAGCCGGCCGTGCCGAACTCCACATCGAAACCGGCGGCCTTGAGGAAGTCCGCCTCGGCGAGCGAGGACTTCCATTCGCGGAGCGAGAGTTCGGCGTTCTCCCAGATCTCGTCGTCCAGGCCGGTGATCCTCGCCCGCTGGTCGTCGATCCAGGCCAGCGCGGCGGCCTTGGCCGGGGAGTCCTCGGCGAGCCCCTTGGGCGCCCGGTATCCGTCGGGGTCGGCGGCGGCCGCGTCGGACGCCGCGGCCATCGCGGGGTCGGCGGCGGCGCTCATGGCCGCCGTGCTCACCCCCGCGGCCCCCAGCAGCTGAACGATTCTGCGTCTGCTGAGCCCGCCGGGGACCGCCCCCGCGTCGTGCCCGTGCTTGTGCTCGTGGTCGTCGTGCAGATCACACACCGGCGCCTCCCGCGGCAAAGATGGTTGTACGGGGCAAGCGACTGCACCCTGGCGCGGAATGATCGTCACGTCAACAGCCCGGTGAGAGATCACCGTTACGAGTGAGGCGGTGATCCGGCACTGATCCGGTACGCGTCAGCAGGCGATCCGGCGTGCCGATACCGCTCACCGGCCACTGCCATTCGCTCGCGGCCGCCGGAAACGCCGAACGCGCCCGTTCCGCCCCCGGACTGGCCGGGAGAAGGACGGGCGCGTACGACCGTGGCACTGGGATGCGGTGGCCGGGGCCGGGCGGTTCCGGGGCCCGCGGACGGGGCCGGATCAGCGGCGGGGAGCTGACGGGGCGCACTCGGGGCGCACCGGAGCACCGCTCGGCGCGGCCCCGCTCAGCCGTGACCGCCGAAGAGCGACCGGCGCAGCCGGCGCAGCGGCGCGAAGAGCGACACCCGCGCCCCGCGGCTCTTCCGCGTCCGCGCGTGGTCACGCTTGGTGATCTCCTGCATCAGCGACGTGGCGCCTTCGGTCTCCCGCTGCGGTATCGCCGGTCCGCCGAGCACCGCGAGATGGCGGTCCAGACGCGCACTGGACGCGCCGCCGCATGTGATGGCAGGCACTCGCGGCCTGCTGCGTACTGCAATCTGTTCCATGACACTCCCCACCCGTACGAGGGCACCCGGCCCGGGCAGGGTAACCCTATCTCTCCCGCACGCCCTTCGCGCAGCCCGGTATCAGTATTCACCTGCCCCGCAAGGGCGTTGACCAACACCATACGGAACGTCCGCGTACCGCACCTACTCCAGGCCGAGTTGACGGCGTACGGGGGCACACGGTGGTCCCGAGCGTGCGCCCCCCATGACGGAGCGTCATCACAAGGCGCGGTGCCCCTCTCCGTATCGCTGCCGGATTGCCGCCGAAGGGGCGGCAACGGCGACGGACAGGGGTACGTTTTCCCCACATCGCTCCTTTTGCGGGGTCGAGGGGGCTCGTGCCATGGACACAGGTGCGGGGAACGAACGGGTACTGGCGGGCCGCTACCGCCTGCTGGACGAGCTGGGCCGCGGCGGGATGGGCGCGGTGTGGCGGGCCCGGGACGAGCTGCTGGGCCGCGAGGTGGCCGTCAAGGAGGTGCGGGCGCCGCGCGAACTGCCCGCGCACGAGGAACGGTTGCTCTACGCGCGGCTGGAGCGGGAGGGCCGGGCCGCGGCCCGGATCGCGCACCGCAATGTCGTGACCGTCTTCGACGTGGTCACCGAGGGCAGCCGCCCCTGGGTCGTGATGGAGCTGATCCGCGGCCTCTCGCTCGCCGAGACGCTGGCGGCCGACGGGCCGCTGTCCCCCGAGCGCGCGGCCCGGATCGGCGCCGAGGTACTGGCCGCCCTGCGGGTGGCGCACGCGGCGGGCGTGCTGCACCGCGACGTCAAGCCGGGCAACGTCCTGCTCGCGAACGACGGCCGGGTGGTGCTCACCGACTTCGGGATCGCGACGGTCGAGGGGTCCTCCGCGCTGACCCTGACCGGCGAGCTGATCGGCTCGCCCGAATTCCTCGCGCCGGAGCGGGCGCTCGGGCGGACGCCGGGCCCGGAGTCGGACCTGTGGTCGCTGGGCGTGACGCTGTACACGGCGGTGGAGGGTGCGCCGCCGTTCCATGAGGAGACGCCGCTGGGCACGATGCGCGCGCTGGTCGACGAGGAGCTGCCGCCGCCGCGCCGGGCGGGCCCGCTGGCGCCCGTACTGGCGGGGCTGCTGCGCAAGGATCCGCGCGAGCGGCTGCCGGCGGACGAGCTGGCGGGGATGCTGGCGGCGGTCGCGAGCGGCGGGCAGCCGGCCACGGTGACGGCCGCCGCGCCGCCGTCCCCGTACTCCCCGACGCTCGCGGCGCCCGGTATGCCCGGGGGCACCGGTACGGACTCCGTGCCCGCGCCACCGCCTCCTCCGGCCGGCTCCTACGGCCCGCACG
>NZ_NHSG01000175.1:0-4059 GCF_020024005.1 Streptomyces purpurogeneiscleroticus | reverse complement strand
CGGTGCCGGAGCGGTGCGCGTTCAGCGGCTGCTCCATCTTCATGGCCTCCAGGACGACGACCAGGTCGCCCTCCTTGACCTCCTGGCCCTCCTCCACCGCGATCTTCACGATGGTGCCCTGCATCGGGGAGGCGAGCGCGTCGCCGGACGCGGCGGAGCCGGACTTCTTGGCCGCCTTCCGCTTGGGCTTCGCGCCGGCGGCCAGCCCGGTGCGGGCCAGCGACATGCCCAGCGAGGCGGGGAGCGAGACCTCCAGCCTCTTGCCACCGACCTCGACGACCACGGCCTCCCGGCCATCGGCCTCGGCCTCGTCCGCACCGGGCGCGGCGAACGGCGCGATCTCGTTCTTGAACTCGGTCTCGATCCAGCGGGTGTGCACGGCGAACGGGTCCGCGGTGAACGCCTCGTCCTCGACCACGGCACGGTGGAACGGAATCGCGGTGGCCATCCCCTCGACCGTGAACTCCGTCAGCGCACGCCGCGCCCGCTCCAGGGCCTGCTGCCGCGTCGCGCCGGTGACGATGAGCTTGGCCAGCAGCGAGTCCCAGGCCGGGCCGATCACACTGCCGGACTCCACGCCCGCATCCAGCCGCACGCCCGGGCCGGCGGGGGCATCGAAGGTGGTGACGGTGCCGGGGGCGGGCAGGAAGTTACGTCCCGGGTCCTCGCCGTTGATGCGGAATTCGAAGGAGTGGCCGCGCACGGGCGGGTCGTCGTAGCCCAGCTCCTCGCCATCAGCGATGCGGAACATCTCCCGGACCAGGTCCAGCCCGGTGACCTCCTCGGTGACCGGGTGCTCCACCTGCAGCCGGGTGTTGACCTCCAGGAAGGAGATCGTGCCGTCCTGCCCCACCAGGAACTCACACGTCCCCGCGCCCTCGTAACCGGCCTCCTTCAGGATGGCCTTGGAGGCGCGGTAGAGCTCGGCGTTCTGCTCCGCGGACAGGAACGGCGCCGGGGCTTCCTCGACCAGCTTTTGGTGGCGGCGCTGCAGCGAGCAGTCCCGGGTGGAGACCACCACCACATTGCCGTGCTTGTCCGCCAGGCACTGGGTCTCCACATGCCGGGGGCGATCCAGATAGCGCTCCACGAAGCACTCCCCCCGCCCGAAGGCGGCCACGGCCTCGCGGACGGCCGAGTCGTAGAGCTCGGGGACCTCCTCCAGGGTGCGGGCGACCTTCAGGCCGCGGCCGCCGCCGCCGAAGGCGGCCTTGATGGCGATCGGCAGGCCGTGCTCCTCGGCAAAGGCGACGACCTCCGCGGCGCCGGCGACCGGGTCCTTGGTGCCGGCCACCAGCGGGGCGCCGGCGCGCTGGGCGATGTGCCTCGCGGCGACCTTGTCGCCCAGGTCCCGGATCGCCTGCGGGGGCGGGCCGATCCAGATCAGTCCGGCGTCCAGCACCGCCTGGGCGAATTCGGCGTTCTCGGAGAGGAAGCCGTAGCCGGGGTGGATGGCATCCGCGCCCGAATCGGCCGCGGCCTGCAGGACCTTGGCGATGTCCAGGTAGCTGGTGGCAGGAGTGTCACCGCCCAGGGCGTATGCCTCATCCGCCGCACGGACGTGCAGAGCGTCCCGGTCCGGGTCGGCGTAGACCGCTACGCTCCCGATCCCGGCGTCCCGGCAAGCCCGGGCCACGCGGACAGCGATTTCGCCACGGTTGGCGATGAGCACCTTGCGCACGACGGTTCCCCCTCGACAGGAATTCTCGTACCGGTGCTCCGCGCCTTCCTGGCAAGCGTTTCCACATCAATGCACCGGGTCGTGCCACCCACCTTTCTGCACGGCAAGCTCCCCGCACAAGGCATGCATTTCAAGGGTTCGGTCAGAGATCTCAAGAAAGCGCGGGGAATGTCAGCGGAATGACAAATGCATGGTCAGGGCCGGTCAGGCCGCCCGGGCCGCCCACTGCCGGCCGGCCGCGCCACCGGACGGCTCCGGTGGCGCGGCCGGACCTGACGGGCCGTCCGGCTCCAGTGGCCGGGCCGGGCCCGGCGCGCTGATCAGTCCGGCGGCGAGCGCCTTGGCCACCGCGTCGAGCCGGGACACGGCGTCCAGCTTGCGGAAGGTGGTGTGCAGGTGCCGCTTGACGGTTCCGGTGGTGATGCCCAGCCCGCGGGCTATCTGCTGGTTGGTCATGGCGGCCGCCGCACCGCTGAGCACCTCCCGTTCGCGCCGGGACAGGGCGGCGTACGGTACGCGTCCGGTGCCCTGCACCGCCGCGGGGAACAGCGCGCCGAGCGCGGCGAGCAGCGCCTCCCGCCCGGCGTGCCGTGGCAGGTAGCCGTGCACACCGGCGGCGAGCAGGGCGTGGTGGTCGGCCCGCGTGCTGCCGCCCGGCAGGGCCAGTACGGCGGTCTCGGGCGCCAGACGGCGCAGGGAACGTACGGTGCGCACGGTGGCGCCCGGCGCCGACCAGGGCTCCAGGAGGATCACTTGGGGGTGGAGTGCGACGGCCTTGCGCAGGGCCTCGTGTTCGCCGGTGGCCTGGCCGAGGAGGCGGATGCCGGGCTGGGCGTGCAGCAGCGCGGTGAGGGCGTCGCGCAGCAGGGCGTTCTCGCTGGCGATGACGGCGGTGATACGTGGCATGATCGTTTCCCCTTCTCTTTCGGCGGTCAGCCGGCCTGGTAACGGGGCAGGTGGACGTCGACACGGGTGCCGTCGTCGGCGCGGCTGGTCACGGCCAGCCGCCCGCCCACCGATTCGATGCGCTCGGACATGGACCGCAGGCCGTACGCGGGCCGTGCGGAGAGCGTGTGCGCGACGTCGAAACCCCGCCCGTCGTCACAGACCTGGGCGTGGGCCCATCTGCGGGTCGTCCGTACGGTGACGGTCACCGTCTCCGCCGCGGCGTGGGTACGGGCGTTGAGCAGCGCCTCCCGCAGGACGAGCAGCAGCTCGCGCCGGAAGAGTTCGGGCAGGGTGGTCTCGTCCCCGGACTGATGCCAGCGCACCTCCGGGCCCCCGGGCAGGCCGCGCAGGACCTCCAGGGCTTCGCGGAGCCGGGGCACCGGGGTGCGCTCGTGCAGTCCGGCCACGATGCCGCGGCTGCTCTCGGCTGCCTGTGCCAACAGGTCGCGCGCTGCGGTCAACTGCGCGGAGGCGCGTACGGTACCGGCTTCCGCGCCGAGCCGGTCAAGGGCGGCGGCCAGCGGGGTGGCGACGCGGTCGTGGACGTCCCGGGCGAGCGTCCGGCGGCCCTGCCAGGCGTCGACGGCCCGCGGGCGCGGGCCCGCGGCGGCGGCGAAGGTCTCCCGGACGGCACTCAGGAGGGGGAACGCCGCACCGGCGCCGAGCTCCTGGAGGAGGCATTCGGTCAACAGCATCGCGGCGGCGAGCAATTGGTCCGGCGCCGGGCGGCCGGGTCCGGGCCCGGGTCCGGCTGACGGTGCGGCGGGGTGGTTCGGGGTCCGAGCGGCGGCCGGTGCGGCGCCCCGGCCCGGGACCCTGCCCGCGGTCCGGCTCGCGGTCCGGCCCAGCGCATGGCGGGCCAGTTCCAGCAGGTACCGGGCCTCTTCCTCGTCCGGCTGTCCGCCGGGCAGTTGGGCGGAGCGGGATCGCAGCAGGTCGGCGAAGCGGTGCAGAGCGGCGTCGACGGGGTCCGGCGCCGGGCGGCCACGCCGGGGCGCCCGACGCCGGGCGCCGACATCGTCGGGTACAGCACCGATGTCGTCAGGCACGGCGCCGACCGGGCGGACACGCGGGGCGGCCGCGCGGCTGAGGCCCTCCGTGAGGGCGTGGGTGAAGACGTCCGCCAGCAGGGTGGAGGCGGCATCCATCAGACGCCCCTCTCCAGCACGGACGGACCGGAGCGATCGGCGCGGCACGGGGCCGGCGCCGGCGCACGGTGTCGACGTGCGGTCATGGCTACTCCTCTTGCATGACGAGTTGAACGCTCGCGAAACAATGCGAACAACCTCTATGTTTCCGGGAGAGAAAAAACGCCCAGGACGGCGCGCGCCCCGAGCAGGGGCGCGGCACCGGCCGGGCAGGGGATGGCGGCGTCCTGGTGCGCGCTTCCGCGCACCCCTTTCACCACAGGAAAGCCACGGAGAGGGGGG
>NZ_NHSG01000174.1:0-21296 GCF_020024005.1 Streptomyces purpurogeneiscleroticus | reverse complement strand
GCTCCCCGTCCGCGCCCACCACCACCGCCGACGAGCTGGCCGACCGGGGTGCCGCCATCAAGGCGCGCCGGAAGGCGGCGAACGCCACCCCCTTCAAGCTCTTCCTCCGCCGGATCGCGAACATCTTCGTCCCGCTGATCCCGGCTCTGATCGGCTGCGGCATCATCGCCGGCATCAACGGCCTGCTCACCAACCTCGGCTGGCTGCCCTCCCTCGTCCCCGCGCTCACCGCCATCGCCTCCGGCTTCATGGCCCTGATCGCGGTGTTCGTCGGCTACAACACGGCGAAGGAGTTCGGCGGCACCCCGATCCTCGGCGGCGCGGTCGCCGCGATCATCGTCTTCCCCGGCGTCGCGGACATCACCGCGTTCGGCCAGCAGCTCTCCCCGGGCCAGGGCGGCGTACTGGGCGCACTGGGCGCCGCGGTACTGGCCGTCCACATCGAGAAGTGGTGCCGCAGATGGGTGCCCGAATCCCTCGACGTCCTCGTCACCCCCACCCTCACGGTCCTGCTCACCGGCCTGGTGACGATCTTCGGCCTGATGTACGCGGCGGGCGAGGTGTCCGCCGCGATCGGTACGGCCGCCAACTGGCTCCTCGCCCACGGCGGCGCGCTCGCCGGCTTCGTCCTCGGCGGCCTGTTCCTCCCGCTGGTGATGCTCGGCCTCCACCAGGCCCTCATCCCCATCCACACCACCCTCATCGAGCAGCAGAACTACACGGTCCTGCTGCCGATCCTCGCCATGGCGGGCGCGGGCCAGGTGGGCGCGGCCATCGCCGTCTACCTCCGCCTCCCCCGCAACGGCTCGATCCGTACGACCATCAAGTCGGCCCTCCCCGCCGGCTTCCTCGGCGTCGGCGAGCCCCTGATCTACGGCGTCTCGCTCCCCCTCGGCCGCCCCTTCATCACCGCCTGCGTCGGCGGCGCGTTCGGCGGCGCATTCGTCGGCCTCTTCAACCAGCTCGGCACGGCCGTCGGCTCCACCGCCATCGGCCCCTCCGGCTGGGCCCTCTTCCCCCTCCTCAAGGGCAACCACGACCTGGCCGCCACCGCCCTCATCTACGCCATCGGCCTCCTGGCCGGCTACCTCGTCGGCTTCCTGGCCACCTACTTCTTCGGCTTCAGCAAACAAATGCTGACCGATCTGAACGCCGACGCCAACGCTGCGCGCTCCCCGGTGGCCGGCGGCACGGGGACCGGCTCGGCCGCCGCCGGCGGCGGCCCCTCCACGGCGAAGGAGCCCGCGTCCGTCTGACCCGGCAGCCACGACAGCGACGACAGCCGTGGAAACGCCCGAGGGCGGCACCCCGTGATGGGGTGCCGCCCTCGGTTCGTACAGCGATGAACAGCTGATCCGTTCCCGGGAGGGGGGATCAGAAGTCCATGTCACCGCCCGGCATGCCGCCCGGGGCGCCGCCCGCGGCGGCCTTCTCCGGCTTGTCGGCGATGACGGCCTCGGTGGTGAGGAAGAGCGCCGCGATGGAGGCGGCGTTCTGCAGCGCGGAGCGGGTGACCTTGGCGGGGTCGATGATGCCCTCGGCGATCATGTCGACGTACTCGCCGGTCGCGGCGTTCAGGCCGTGGCCGACGGCCAGGTTGCGCACCTTCTCCACCACGACGCCGCCCTCGAGGCCGCCGTTGACGGAGATCTGCTTCAGCGGGGCCTCCAGGGCCAGCTTCACAGCGGCGGCACCGGTGGCCTCGTCGCCCTCGAGCTCGAGCTTCTCGAAGACCGAGGAAGCCTGCAGCAGGGCGACGCCACCGCCGGCGACGATGCCCTCCTCGACGGCCGCCTTCGCGTTGCGAACGGCGTCCTCGATGCGGTGCTTGCGCTCCTTGAGCTCGACCTCGGTCGCGGCACCGGCCTTGATGACCGCAACACCGCCGGCGAGCTTCGCCAGGCGCTCCTGCAGCTTCTCGCGGTCGTAGTCCGAGTCGCTGTTCTCGATCTCGGCGCGGATCTGGTTGACGCGGCCCTGAACCTGCTCGCTGTCACCGGCACCGTCGACGATGGTGGTCTCGTCCTTGGTGATGACGACCTTGCGGGCGCGGCCCAGGAGGTCCAGACCGGCGTTCTCGAGCTTGAGGCCGACCTCCTCGGAGATGACGGTGCCACCGGTGAGGATGGCGATGTCGCCGAGCATGGCCTTGCGGCGGTCACCGAAGCCCGGGGCCTTCACGGCGACGGACTTGAAGGTGCCACGGATCTTGTTGACGACCAGGGTCGACAGGGCCTCGCCCTCGACGTCCTCCGCGATGATCAGCAGCGGCTTGCCCGACTGCATGACCTTCTCCAGCAGCGGAAGGAGGTCCTTCACGTTGGAGATCTTGGAGTTGACGATCAGGATGTACGGGTCGTCGAGCGACGCCTCCATACGCTCCATGTCGGTGGCGAAGTACGCCGAGATGTAGCCCTTGTCGAAGCGCATACCCTCGGTGAGCTCGAGCTCCAGACCGAAGGTCTGGGACTCCTCGACGGTGATGACGCCTTCCTTGCCGACCTTGTCCATGGCCTCGGCGATGAGCTCACCGATCTGGGTGTCGGCGGCGGAGATGGAGGCGGTGGAGGCGATCTGCTCCTTGGTCTCCACGTCCTTCGCCTGCTCCAGCAGGGCGGCGGAGACGGCCTCGACGGCGCGCTCGATGCCGCGCTTCAGGGCCATCGGGTTGGCGCCGGCCGCGACGTTGCGCAGGCCCTCGCGGACCAGGGCCTGGGCCAGGACGGTCGCGGTCGTCGTGCCGTCACCGGCGACGTCGTCCGTCTTCTTCGCGACCTCCTTGACCAGCTCGGCGCCGATCTTCTCGTACGGGTCCTCGAGCTCGATCTCCTTGGCGATGGAGACACCATCGTTGGTGATCGTGGGGGCGCCCCACTTCTTCTCAAGGACGACGTTGCGGCCCTTGGGGCCAAGGGTGACCTTGACGGCGTCGGCGAGCTGGTTCATCCCGCGCTCGAGACCGCGCCGTGCCTCCTCGTCGAACGCGATGATCTTGGCCATGTGAAGTGGTCCTCCCGGACAGGGGTGGAAACGCAGTGGACCGCGCTGGTGCCCGCGACGGACGGCCTGCAGCCCAGTGGTTCCCTGCCCCACCGGGCCGCGGGCCTCACCGGCCCGATCCGAAGTTCTGTCACTCTCACCTTCAGAGTGCTAACGCAATGATTAGCACTCGACCCCCTCGAGTGCAAGCGCCTCAGCCCAGGCTGCGGGATCGTGCGGCAGCACCGCAAGGGCCCGGGCCAGCGCACACCCGTGCACACGGGCGGGCGCGCACCCGTACACACGAGCCGGCGCGCCCCCGTGCACAACAGAAGGCCCGCGCCCCCTCAAGGGGGCACGGGCCTCCGTACGCTGCAGTCGGTCGGCGCTCAGCCGGCCACGCGAACCATGTCCGCCTGCGGCCCCTTCTGGCCCTGCGAGATCTCGAACTCGACCCGCTGACCTTCCTCAAGGGTGCGGTAGCCGTCCATCTGGATCGCGCTGTAGTGGACGAAAACATCCGCACCACCGTCGACCGCGATGAAGCCGTACCCCTTCTCCGCGTTGAACCACTTGACGGTGCCCTGAGCCATTCCTAACTCCCCTATTGCTGGCCCTTGCGCAGGACCGCACTCCGCGGACCCGGGTCAGACCTCACCCCCAAGGAGGGTGTGCGCCGGAACGCGTCGACCGCCGCTGAATGTATCTGCACCAATGCCCAGCGCAACAGGTCAATCGGACGAGAATTCTGCCCACGACCATTCGCCGATTTGCGGCGAAGTCTAAATAATTCAGGGCAAGCCGGGCCGGGCATAGCTCATCAACGCGACAAAATGCGCACACACTTTGGGCACATCTTGTCGCGTTCTCATATGCGTGGGGCACGCGCGCGAAGAGGATTCACCTCAACTGTATCGCCTTTAACGACATGGAATCGCCCCGTCCGCTTTTGCTGCGGACGGGGCGATTCCGGGAGGCATATGCGGGCACCCACGAGACGATGCACAGGGGGCGCACACAGGGCGCACTAAAGGCGTGCGCAGGCGGCGACGGACTTCAGCAGCCGCCGGCCACCGCGGGGATGATCGAGACGCCCGCGCCGTCCGGCGTCGGGGTCTCCAGGCCCTGCTCGAAGCGCACGTCGTCGTCGTTGACGTAGACGTTCACGAAGCGGCGCAGCTTGCCCTGGTCGTCCAGGACGCGGGCCGAGATGCCGTTGTGGTTCTTCTCCAGGTCCGCGATGACCTCGGAGAGGGTCGCGCCCTCGGCGGCGACCTCGGCCTGGCCGCCGGTGTAGGTGCGGAGGATGGTGGGGATGCGGACGCTGACGCTCATGGGGTTCTTCTACCTTCCAGGTTCCGGGAAAACGAGTACATGGGCTCCGCGGCGCGGCGGAGCTGGGAGGCGGCGCGGGCCCGCCGAACGGGCCCGCCGGAACCCCCTACTTGTCGAGACCGGCCTCGCGGAACGCGTCCAGGCTCGGGCGGATGGTCGCGGTCGGGCCGGTGGTCGGCGCCACGGCGTCCAGCGTCTTCAGGCCGTCACCGGTGTTGAGGACGACGAGGGACTTCGCCGGGTCGATCTGCCCGTTCTCGATGAGCTTCTTGGTGACGCCGACGGTCACGCCGCCCGCGGTCTCCGCGAAGATGCCCTCCGTACGGGCCAGCAGCTTGATCGCGTCCACGACCTGCTCGTCGTTGACGTCCTCGACCGCGCCGCCGGTGCGCCGGGCGATGTCCAGCACGTACGGGCCGTCGGCCGGGTTGCCGATGGCCAGCGACTTGGCGATGGTGTTCGGCTTCTGCGGGCGTACGACGTCGTGGCCGGCCTTGAAGGCGGTGGACACCGGCGAGCAGCCCTCGGCCTGGGCGCCGAAGATCTTGTACGGCTTGTCCTCGACGAGGCCGAGCGCGATGAGCTCCTTGAGCCCCTTGTCGATCTTCGTGAGCTGCGAGCCCGAGGCGATCGGGATGACCAGCTGGTCCGGGAGCTCCCAGCCGAGCTGCTCACAGATCTCGTACGCGAGCGTCTTGGAGCCCTCGCCGTAGTACGGGCGGAGGTTGACGTTCACGAAGCCCCAGCCCTCGCCCAGCGGGTCGCCGATGAGCTCGGAGCAGAAGCGGTTGACGTCGTCGTAGTTGCCCTCGATGCCGACCAGGTCGCCGCCGTACACCGCGGCCATGACGACCTTGCCGGCCTCCAGGTCGTGCGGGATGAACACGCAGGAGCGGAAGCCCGCCCGGCGCGCCGCGGCGCCGACCGCACCGGCCAGGTTGCCGGTGGAGGAGCAGGACAGGGTGGTGAAGCCGAAGGCGCGGGCGGCCTCGACGGCGATCGCCACGACGCGGTCCTTGAAGGAGTGCGTCGGGTTGCCGGAGTCGTCCTTCACGTACAGGCCGCCGGTGACGCCCAGCTCGGCGGCGAGGCGGTCGGCCTGGACCAGCTTGGTGAAGCCCGGGTTGAGGTTGGGCTTGTCGGCCACGTCGGCGGGGACGGGCAGCAGCGGCGCGTAGCGCCAGATGTTGTTCGGACCGGCCTCGATCTGCTTCTTCAAGCCCTCGGGGTCGCCGCTCGGCAGGTCGTATGCCACTTCGAGCGGCCCGAAACATTCCTGGCACGCGAAGATCGGGCCGAGCGGGAAGCGCGTACCGCACTCGCGGCAGGACAGCGCGGCGGCGGGACCGAGGGAGACGGTGGAGGTGGTTTCTGCAGCTTGCACAGCCATGGAGGCGAGGCCCTTTCTCCTCATCTTCCTCGCGGCGCATCTCGCCGCGAGACGGATTTGGCACCTTCCCTAGCCGGGAGCCTCGCGCGGCGGACTTCAGTGTCCTGGCGGCAAGACCGGCTGGAGGGTTGCCGGGGCTTCAACGGGCCGTATCCCTCTGCCCCTCTGGATGAGCGGTATGGCCTGCGTTCGAAACACAGGCGTTTGTTCAGCGGTGACCCCGGCATGCGGTGGTCATCCGCGTTGTTCAAGACTGTAACCGAAGGCGTGCACGGTTGAGATAGTCGTCCGATGCGCGAGATGGATCACTTTAGGGAGACGGATACGTGCTGGAAGAGGTGGAGCGCTGGCTGGCCGGCCGCTCCTGGTCTGCCGCCGACCGACCGCTCGACCAGCTGCTGGCCGCGAAGAGCCGCACCGGGCAGACGGTCAGCGTAGTGCTGCCC
Source organism: Streptomyces purpurogeneiscleroticus (assembly GCF_020024005.1). Classification (NCBI taxonomy): domain Bacteria; kingdom Bacillati; phylum Actinomycetota; class Actinomycetes; order Kitasatosporales; family Streptomycetaceae; genus Streptomyces; species Streptomyces purpurogeneiscleroticus. Next base: position 15,146 of record NZ_NHSG01000174.1, on the reverse strand, counting down.
GCGCTCGACGAGGAGGCCACGGTCGGCACGATCGTGGAGATCATCCGTCGCGATCTGATGTCCGCGGCGGCGCCCCTGGTCGACGAGCTGGTCGTGGTGGACTCCGGCTCCACCGACCGCACCGCCGAGGTCGCGGCCGCCGCGGGCGCCCGGGTCGTGCACCGCGACGCGATCCTGCCGCGGCTGGCGACGGTGCCCGGCAAGGGCGAGGTGCTGTGGCGCTCGCTGCTGGCCACCGGCGGCGACATCGTCTGCTTCGTCGACGCCGACCTGCGCGAGTTCTCCGCCGCCTTCGTCTCCGGGATCGTCGGGCCGCTGCTCACCGACCCCGAGGTGCAGTTCGTGAAGGCGATGTACGACCGGCCGCTCGGCGAGGGCGCCGGCGGCCCGAAGGCGGGCCAGGGGGGACGGGTCACCGAGCTGGTGGCCCGCCCGCTGCTCAATCTGCACTGGCCGCAGCTGGCCGGCTTCGTCCAGCCGCTGGGCGGCGAATACGCGGCCCGCCGGTCGCTGCTGGAGCGGCTGCCCTTCCCCGTCGGGTACGGCGTCGAGCTGGGCCTGCTGGTCGACGCGCTGCACACGGTCGGCCTGGACGCGCTGGCGCAGGTGGACGTGGGCGTGCGCAAGCACCGGCACCAGGACGGGCAGGCGCTCGGCCGGATGGCCGCGGCGATCTACCGCACCGCCCAGCTCCGGCTGGCACGCGGGCACCTCGTACGGCCCCGGCTCACCCAGTTCGACCGCGGCGAGGAGGGCGGGTTCGTCCCGCGGACGACCGACGTGGACACCGAGGAGCGGCCGCCGATGCGCGGCATACCGGAGTACGCGGAGCGGCGCGCGGCATGAGGACGGGGCGGCCGCACGTTTGAGCGGATCTGTCGCGGGTTAGGTCATCGGCATGGTCTCCTCCAGCTCAGGTGCCCAGGTTCTCGTCGCGTCCAACCGCGGTCCGGTCTCCTACGCCTTGGGCGAGGACGGCACGCTGACCTCCCGGCGCGGCGGTGGCGGTCTGGTCTCCGGCCTGTCGGCCATCGGCCCGGACGCCGGGGCGGTGTGGGTGTGCGCCGCGCTCGGCGACGGCGACCGCGAGGCGGCCCGGCGGGCCGCCGCCGGCGACGGGCTGCTGGACCCCGGCGACACCGGCGGACAGTCCGTCCGGATGCTGGACATCGCGCCCGAGGTCTTCGCCGACGCGTACAACGGCGTCGCCAACTCCGTGCTGTGGTTCGTCCACCACCTGCTCTACCAGACGCCGCTGGAGCCCGCGTTCGACGCGGATTTCCGCAGCCAGTGGGCGTCGTACGAGGCGTACAACGCCGCCTTCGCCGACGCGCTCGCCGAGGCCGCGGCGCCCGGCGCGGCCGTCCTCGTGCAGGACTACCACCTCACGCTGGTCCCGGGGCTGCTCCGCGAGCGCCGCCCCGACCTGCGCATCGGCCACTTCTCGCACACCCCCTGGGCGCCGCCGGACTACTTCCGGCTGCTGCCGGACGACGTGGCGGCCGAGGTGCTGCGCGGCATCCTGGGCGGCGACCGGGCAGCATTCCTGACCCACCGCTGGGCCGCGGCGTTCGCGGAGTGCTGCGCCGTGGTGCTGGGCGCCGAGGTCGCCAGAGACGGGGACGCGGGGCTGCGCGTCACGTACGAGGGCCGGACCACCCGGCTCGGGGTGCACGGCCTGGGCGCCGACGCGGACTTCCTGCGCGAGCGCTCCCGGCAGCCGGACGTCGACGAGCGGCTGGCGGACCTGCGCGGGCAGATCGGCACCGGAGAGGACGGCGCGCCGCGGAAGACGATCGTCCGGGTGGACCGTACGGAGCTGTCGAAGAACATCGTGCGCGGCCTCCAGGCGTACCGGCGGCTGCTGACCGACCGGCCCGAGTGGCGCGGCCGGGTGGTGCACATAGCGTTCGCCTACCCCTCGCGGCAGGACCTGGCGGTGTACCGGCAGTACACCGAGGAGGTCGGGCGGCTGGCGGAAGAGATCAACGACGAGTTCGGCACGGACGGCTGGCTGCCGGTCGTGCTGCACGTCAAGGACGACTTCGCGCGCTCCCTGGCCGCCTACCGGCTCGCCGACGTCGCGCTGGTCAACCCGATCCGCGACGGCATGAATCTGGTCGCGAAGGAGGTGCCGGTGGTGTCCGAGGCGGGCTGCGCGCTGGTGCTCTCCCGGGAGGCCGGGGCCTGCGCGGAGCTGGCGGAGGACGCGCTGGTGGTCAATCCGTACGACATCGGGGGCACGGCCGAGGCGCTGCACGCGGCGCTGACCATGCCGCTCGATGAGCGGGCCGAGCGCGCCAAGCGGTTGGCGGCGGCGGCGACGGCGCTGCCGCCGGCGCAGTGGTTCCTGGAGCAGCTTCGGGCGCTGCGGGGCTGAGCCGGCCGGGTTCCGGGGTGCCCCGGGCGGTGGGCTTTCCGGCTGTCCCGCCGTTGTGGCTGGTCGCGCAGTTCCCCGCGCCCCTGGGGCTGCGCCCCTGCGGGGCGCGCCCTCAGGCGTGCGTCGCGATCGCTTCTGCCAGCCTCGTCAGCAGTTCGACGACGCCCTGTGGGCCCGGTACCACCAGGTCCGCGCGGTCCGCCAGTTCCTCGGCGCCCTCGCCCGCCGTCGCCGAGCTGCACACCAGTACTCCGGGCAGGCCCTCGGCGCGGAGCGCGTCGACGGCGGCGTAGGCGGCCAGGTCCCCGAGGTCGTCGCCCGCGTAGAGAACCGCACCGGCCTCCACCTCGCGTACGTACGAGGTGAGCGCGACGCCCTTGTCGACGCCGGGCGGGCGCAGCTCCAGGACGAAACGGCCCGGCTCGACGATCAGGCCGTGCCGCTCGGCGAGCGCGGCCAGCGGCGCGCGCAGCGCCTCGAAGGTGCCCTGCGGGTCGGCGGTGCGGCGGGTGTGCACGGCGACGGCCCGGCCACCCTTGGTCTCGATCGCGGCCTCGATCGTGGCCTCGATCTCGGCGTCGGCCGGCCCGTCCTGCCAGGCGCCTGAGTCCGCCAGCAGGCCCGGCAGCTCGGCGGTCGCCGCGGCGACGCCCGGCGGCGGCGCGGGCGCCTCGATCCGGCCGGTGGCGGCCTCCCAGCGCTCCGCGCCGTAGTGGCCGAGGACGACGAGGTGGTCCAGGCCGTCCGCGTCGGCGAAGCCGCCGAGCCGGACGGCCGTCTCCGCCGGACGGCCGGTGATCACTACGACGGCGCGCAGCAGCGGGGCGAGGCGTGTGAGCGCTTGGACCACGCCGGGGTGCGCGCGGGCCTGCTCGGGGTCGGGGACGATGCCGGCGAGGGTGCCGTCGAAGTCGAGCGCGACGACGGTGTCGGCCGGCCGGGCGAGAAAGCCGGCCAGGCCCGCACGGCCCGCTTCGGTCATCGGCTGCGCGAGGAGGTTCTCGGGGCTGCCCATGGGGCCGAGCCTATCGGTGGGGCGGGGCGTACGGAGGTCGTACGACGATCTCCAAGACGGCCGTCAGCGACGGGCCCGCCGCTGCTCCCGCACCCGGCGCAGGCGATTCACCGTCACCGGGTCGTGGGCCAGGGCCCGCGGGTCGTCCAGGAGGGCGTTGAGCAACTGGTAGTAGCGGGTCGGCGAGATGCCGAGCCGCTCCCGTATGGCGCGCTCCTTGGCGCCGGGCCCGGACCAGGAGCGGCGCTCCACGGCGAGCACGGCCTCGTCACGCGCTGACAGCCGCTCGGACGGCGATTCGGGGACCACACGACCACGATAGCCCCGCGGTACGACATCCCTACTGATCACCCGGCCGGGCGCCCCGCACCCGCCGGGCGTCACCGCGTCGCGCTGTCCGCCTCGTCCGCGGTGTTCTGGATGTCGGTGAGCACCGATGCGGGGTCGCCGTTCTTGCCGACCGCGTCGCCCATCTTGGCCTTGATGGTCTTGCTGACCAGCGGCCAGGAGGTCTTGTCGGCGGGGTAGAACTCCGCTTCCGGCAGCTGCTTCAGGAAGCCGTGCAGCTTCTTGTACTTGTCGTCGGCGAGCATGTTCTGGGAGGCGGAGACGGTGACCGGCAGCAGGCCGTAATCGCCGGAGAACCGCATGACGTTGTCCTCGTTGTAGACGAAATCGAGGAACTTGCCGATCTCGGCGCGGTGCCCGTTCTGCTTGAAGCCCATCATCCAGTCGGCGACGCCCATGGTGGACTTGGCCGGGCCGGTGATGCCGGGGAGGGCAACGGTGCCGTAGTCGACGCCCTTGGACTTGGCCTGCTGCATCAGCGTGGGGTGGCCGTTGAGCATGCCGACCTGGCCGCTCGCGAAGGCGTTGAAGCCGTCCTGCCGGTTGAGCTTCGCGGGGTCGGTGCCGGTCAGGCCCGGGGTGACAAGGTTGTCCTTGACCCACTTGAACGTGCGGATGTTCTGCCGCGAGTCGATCGTGTACTTGCCGATGGAGTCGGTGTAGCCGCCGTCCCCGCTCAGCATCCAGATCATGGTCTCGGCCTGGGTCTCCTCGGGGCCGAGCGGCAGCGCGAAGGGGGTCTTGACGCCCGCGGCCTTCAGGAGCTGCGCGTCCTGCTTGATGTCGGACCAGGTCTTGGGCGGGCTCGCGATGCCGGCCTGCTCGAAGAGCTTCTTGTTGTAGAAGAGGCGGCGCGTGCTGGCCCCGAAGGGCATGCCGTACTGGACGCGGTGGTACTCCCCCGCCTCCGCGAGGCCGGGCGTGAAGTCCGCCTGGGTGCTGATGGAGAGCAGGTCGTCGGCGCTGTAGAGCTTGCCCTCGGCGGCGTAGTCGGCGTAGGCGCCGATCTGGGCCATGTCGGGGGCGTTGCCGGCCTCGACCCGCTTCTCGACCTCCTTGTCGACGTCCTTCCAGCTGTAGACGTCGACGTCGACCTTGATGTGCGGGTGCTTGGCCTCGAACGCCTCGACCACGTCGTGCCAGTAGTGCTTGCTGGAGTTGGCGGCGCCGTCGCCGTAGTCGGCGGCGACCAGCTTCAGGGTGACGTCGTCGGCGCCCACGGGGCCGCCGGAGCAGGAGGCCAGTGTCAGCGTCATGGCTGTCGCGATACCCGCCGCCGCCAGGCTCTTGTAGCGTCGCTGTCCTGCCATTGCTGCCCTGTTCCGCCCTTTGAGTCCAGATGTGCCGTACGTTCCGGGACGCGCCGCGGCGGCGGGGATCACCCCCCGTCGGGCGCATGAGCTGCGAGTCTGCCCCGCACACCCTCACAAGGTCTACACCAAATGAGGTCTCCGTTTCGCATCAGCGAACCGGAACGCGGGCCTCCTCCGGACGGCCTCCCGGCCACCCCGCGCCCACGCCGCGCCCGGCGCCCGCCGGCTCCGGGTGCGCGACCTGCCGCCCAACTCCCTGTGTACGGCGCATGAACCGGCCCTCCGCCCCGGCACACCGACACCGAGCCCGTAGTGGACTAGACCTCTCGGCGCTTCTCGCGGGAGACTGTGCCGCGTGAGACATGTCATCGCGCTCGATGTGGGCGGCACCGGGATCAAGGCCGCGCTCGTCGGTACGGAGGCGCCGTCCTCCGCAGGGACGCCCGCCCGGCCGCCCGTCCTGCTGCACGAGGCGCGCCGCCCCACCGGACGCGAGCGCGGCCCCGAGGCGGTGGTCGGGACGATCCTCGACTTCGCCGCCGAGCTGCGCGACCTGGGTGCGCAGCGGTACGGCGCTCCCGCGGCGGCAGCCGGCGTCGCCGTCCCCGGCATCATCGACGAGGCCGGCGGCACCGCCGTGTACGCCGCCAACCTCGGCTGGCGGGACGTCCCGCTGCGCGCCCTCCTCTCGGAGCGGCTCGGCGGCGTCCCCGTGGCGCTCGGCCACGACGTGCGCACCGGCGGGCTCGCCGAGGGCCGGATCGGCGCGGGCAAGGGCGCCGACCGGTTCGTCTTCCTGCCGCTGGGCACCGGCATCGCGGCCGCCATCGGCATCGGCGGCCGGATCGAAGCCGGGGCGCACGGCAGCGCGGGCGAGATCGGGCACATCGTCGTACGCCCCCAGGGCGCGCCGTGCGGCTGCGGCCAGCGCGGCTGCCTGGAGACGCTGGCCTCCGCCGCCGCCGTCGGCCGGGCCTGGGCCGCCGCCTGCGGTGACCCGGACGCCACGGCGGCGGACGCCGCCAAAGCGGTCGAGTCCGGCGACCCGCGCGCCGTGGCCGTCTGGCAGGAGGCCGTCGACGCGCTCGCGGACGGCCTGGTCACCTGCCTCACGCTGCTCGATCCGCGGACCCTGATCATCGGCGGCGGGCTCGCCGAGGCGGGCGACACGCTGTTCGTGCCTCTGCGGGAGGCGGTCCGGCGGCGGGTTACCTTCCAGCCGCTCCCCTCGATCGTTCCCGCGGCGCTCGGGGACGCCGCCGGCTGCCTGGGCGCAGGACTGCTGGCCCGGGATCTTCTCTCCACGGAGGTAACTGCCTGATGGCGGACCGAACCATCCTCAGCGGCGCCCGGGTGGCGCTGCCCGCGGGCGTCGTCGACGGCCTCACCCTCACGGTCGACGGGCACCGGCTCGCCGTGGGCCCCGCGGCCGGCGGCACCACCGTCGACCTGTCCGGCCACCTGATCGTCCCCGGCTTCGTGGACATGCACGTGCACGGCGGGGGCGGCGGCTCGTTCTCCTCCGCCGACCCCGAGGAGTGCCTCAAGGTCGCCGGCACCCACCGCCGCCACGGCACCACCTCCATGGCCGCCTCCACCGTCACCGGCGACCTGGCCGACCTGGCCCGGCAGGCCGCCGTCCTCTCCGAACTGGTCGAGCAGGGCGAGCTGGCCGGCATCCACTTCGAGGGCCCGTTCATCTCGGCCCACCGCTGCGGCGCCCACCAGCCCGAACTGCTGCGCGACCCGGACCCGGCGGACGTCCGCAAGCTGGTCGACGCGGCCCGCGGCACGGCGAAGATGATGACCCTCGCCCCCGAACTGCCCGGCGGCCTGGACTCCGTACGCCTGCTGGCCGAGTCCGGCGTCATCGCGGCCATCGGCCACACCGACTCCTCGTACGACGCGACGCGCCAGGCCATCGACGCGGGCGCCACCGTCGCCACGCACCTCTTCAACGCCATGCCGGGCCTGAACCACCGCACCCCCGGCCCGATCGCCGCGCTCCTGGAGGACGAGCGGATCACCGTCGAGCTGATCAACGACGGCACCCATCTGCACCCGTCCGTGCTGCAGCTGGCGTTCCGTCACGCGGGCGCGGAGCGGGTCGCGTTCATCACCGACGCGATGGGCGCGGCCGGCATGAGCGACGGCATGTACCCGCTCGGCCCGATGGAGGTCGAGGTCAAGGACGGCGTTGCGCGCATCCACGGCGGCCCCACGGCCGGCTCGATCGCGGGCTCCACGCTCACCCTGGACCTCGCCTTCAAGCGGGCCGTCACGATCGACGGCATCGGCATCGAGGCAGCAGTACAGGCCCTGTCCGGCAACCCGGCCCGGCTGCTGGGCATCGACGACCGCACCGGCTCCATCGAGCCCGGCAAGGACGCCGACCTCGTCGTACTGAACGCGTCGTACGACCTGGTGGGCGTCATGCGCAGGGGCGAGTGGGTGGTACGGCCACCGCAGGCGGGGTAAGGAAGCAGGAGCGGACGGTCCGGGCGGCGCCCGCCCGGGCTGGGCCGATTGGTCCGCATCCGCGGCCCGGGCGGCACCTGCGCTCTGTGCCAACTGCCGTCGCCGATGGCATGATCGCTCGCGCACTCGTCCGTACCCGGCCGTAGACCACGGCCGTCCGACCACTGCGCGGGAGGGGGAACCATGATCCTCACGGTCACGCTGAACGCCGCACTCGACATCACCTACCGGGTACCGCGGCTCCGCCCGCGCGGCACCAACCGGGTGACCGAGGTGTCCGAACGCCCCGGCGGCAAGGGCCTGAACGTTGCCCGGGTGCTCGCCGCCCTGGGCCATGACACCGTCGCCACCGGATTCGCCGGCGGCGGCACCGGCGACGCGCTGCGCGCCATGCTCGCCCAGGAGACCGGCGTCACCGACGCGCTGGTACCGATCGCCGGCGCCACCCGGCGCACCATCGCCGTCGTGGACACCGCCGACGGCGACACGACCCAGCTCAACGAGCCGGGCCCGACCGTCTCCCCCGCCGAGTGGGAAGCCTTCCTCACCCGGTACCGCGAACTCCTCGACGGCGCCCAGGCGGTGGCCCTGTGCGGCAGCCTGCCGTCCGGCGTGCCCGTGGACGTGTACGCGCGCCTCACCCGTACGGCCCGCGCGGCCGGCGTCCCCGTCCTCCTCGACACCAGCGGCGAGCCGCTGCGCCGCGGCCTCGCGGCACGGCCCGACCTCGCCAAGCCCAACGCCGCCGAGCTGGCGTCGCTGACCGGGCACAACGAGCCGCTGCGGGCGGCGCGGGACGCGCGCCGCCGGGGCGCGCACACGGTCGCGGCCTCGCTCGGCGCGGACGGCATGCTCGCGGTGACCGCGGACGGCTCCTGGCAGGCCGCGCCGCCGCAGCGGATTGCGGGCAACCCCACGGGAGCGGGCGACTCGGCGGTGGCCGGGCTGCTGTCCGGCCTGGTGGAGGAGCTCTCCTGGCCGGACCGGCTGACCCGCGCGGTGGCCCTGTCGGCCGCGACGGTACGGGCCCAGACCGCGGGCGAATTCGACCGCGCCACGTACGAGGACCTGCTGGGGCGGGTCGCCGTGACGGAAGGGCCGGCCGCGGCCTGAGGCGGCGCGGGCCCCGGCCGGCGGTCCCGGCCGGCGGCCCCGCTACGGCTTGGTGACCTGGCCCGCCTTCAGCCACACCTGGTCAAGGTTGAAGTCGCACTTGTTCCCCTGCTCGCAGGAGATCTTGACCGTGTTGGTGCCCTTGGTGAGCTCGACCCAGGCGAAGGTGCGGGTCCAGCCCTTCGCCCAGTCGCCCTCCTGGGCCCCGGCGAAGTTCTTCATGTTGAGCTTGGAGTCGCGGGCCTTGCCGTTGATCGACAGAGTCGCGTCGGCGTCCTTGCCCGGGACGCCGTACCCGACGAAGACGGTGTACTGGCCGTCCTTCGGCGCATCCAGCTTCCAGGTGGCGGCGGCACCCGGCGTGTTCATGCCGGTGACGTACAGACCGCCGGCCGAGCGCGCCCCCGGAATGGCCTTGTCCGTGGTCGCCGTGCCGTCCAGCCGCAGGCTGCCCGCGTCGGCCTTGGGCAGGTCGGGCTCGGCCGGCTTGTCGGACGGCTTCTTGCTCGGCTCCACGTTCTCGCCCGCGGACGCCCCGGCGCCGCCGGCCTCGGCGGACTTGTCGTCGTCGCTGTTGGAGATCATCGCGACGCCGATGCCGACGCAGACCACGGCGACGACGGCGATGGCGCCGATCAGCAGGCCGTTGCGGTTGCGGCGGGGGCCCTGGTCCGCACCGGCACCGTGACCTGCCGGAGCGGCCTGGCGCGGCGCACCGTTCTGCAGCGTCTCGGGCGCCGCGTAGTGCGCGTTCTGCCGGCCGTACGCCTGCTGCGCCTGCTGGCCGTACTGGCGCTCGCCGACCGCGCGCACCTGGTTGTACGACCTCCTGGGAACGCCCGGCTGCCGCACCGCCGCGCCGTTGCCCGCCGATCCCTGCGCTGCCTCGCCGCCCTCCGAGCGGTAGAGGTAGCCGAACGGATCGTCGTTCTCCGGCGTGTCCGTGCCGTTACTACCGGCCGTCATTCCGCGTCACTCCCCAGCGGTCTTGCACTGATGTCTACGTGCTGATGTCTACATGCTTGTGAGGCCCCCGGCGGCCCGCGCCGCATCGGCGCAGCCTACCCGGTACGGAGCCGCGTACGCCGGTTCCGTACGGCCACAAGATCACTACAGGACGGTGAACGGCGGGCGCCCGGCGGGGTCGGCGGCGGTCAGCGCGGTGCGGCCGGCCTCCGGCGGACCGGAGGTGTCTTCGGACACATGGCTTGCCGAGGGGCGCAGGGTGGCGCGAAGGGGCGCCCGCCGGCTGCCGCCGGCCGCCCGGCGCTCAGCTCACCCGCCGGTTCGCCTTCGAGCGGGACCGCTTCTCGACGTACATCCGCTGGTCAGCGGATTGCAGGACCTCCTCGGCCGACATTCCGCAGCCCGCCCAGCCGATGCCGAAGCTGGCGCCGACCCGCACGGCCCGGCCGTCCACCCGGATCGGCGGAATGATCGCGTTCCGCAGGCGTACGGCCAGGTCCTCGGCGTCCGCCTTGCCCAGCCCGTCCGCCAGCACGACGAACTCGTCGCCGCCGAGCCGGGCGACCGTGTCCCCGTCCCGTACGCCGTTGGTCAGCCGCCGGGCCACCTCGATGAGCACCGCGTCACCCGTGTGGTGGCCGAACCGGTCGTTGATCGATTTGAAGCCGTCCAGGTCGCAGAAGAGCACGGCGAGCCCCTTGGCACCGTCGTCCTCGGGCCCGTCCGAGGGCGCGACCGCGTGCACGTGACTGTCGTACGCGGGGCCCGTCCGGGCCAGGTGGAAGCCCTCGAACGCCTCGGCGCCGCCGTCCGGCAGGAAGCCGTGCCCGTCGTCCTCCCCGCCGGCCGCCGAGGCGAACGCGTCCGCCTCGTCCGTACCGGGCGGCCGCGAGCACAGCCGGGCGCTGAGCCGGGTCCGCAGCTCGGCGCTGTTGGGCAGGCCGGTCAGCGCGTCGTGGCTGGCGCGGTGCGCGAGCTGCAGCTCGTGCCGCTTGCGCTCCTCGATGTCCTCGACGTGCGTGAGCAGGAAGCGCGGGCCGTCGGCGGTGTCGGCCACGACGCTGTTGCGCAGGCTCACCCAGACGTACGAGCCGTCCCGGCGGGCCAGCCGCAGCTCGGCGCGGCCGCCCTCGGCCGAGGTCCGCAGCAGCGTCCCGATGTCCTCCGGGTGCACCAGGTCGGAGAAGGCGTAGCGGCGCATCACGGACGCCGGCCGCCCCAGCAGCCGGCACAGCGCGTCGTTCGTCCGCAGCAGCCGGCCGTGCTGGTCGCCGCCCATCTCGGCGATGGCCATGCCGCTCGGCGCGTACTCGAATGCCTGCCGGAAGCTTTCCTCGCTCGCCCGCAGCGCCTGCTGCTCGCGCTCCAGACGGACCAGCGCACGCTGCATGTTTGCCCGAAGGCGGGCATTACTGATCGCAATCGCGGCCTGGAAAGCGAACATCTGCAACGCCTCGCGGCCCCAGGCGCCCGGACGGCGCCCGTTGCGCGGCCGGTCGACGGAGATCACGCCGAGCAGGTCGCCGCCCCCGGAGGACGCCGCGTACATGGGCGCGAAGAGGCGGTCCATCGGATGCCACTCGTCGGGGAAGCGCGGCGCGGGCCCGGCGGTGTGCCACTGCGGGACATCGTCGTCGTCCAGCACCCAGCCCTGGGTGTACGGGATGAAGCACAGGTCGCCCCAGCGCTCCCCCATGGACAGCCGGCGCTCCCAGGACTCCCTGGAGCCGACGCGGCCGGACAGCAGCGCCTCGGCGCCCGCGCTCCCGGCGACCGCGGCCACCACGAGGTCGCCGTCGGGCCGTACGAGATTGACCGCGGCGAGCTCATAGCCCAGCCCGGTGATCGCTCCGTCGGCGACGGCCTGCAGGGTGTCCGCAAGGCTGCGTGCGGTGTTCAGGTCGGCGACCACTTGGTGCAGCTGCCGCAGGGTCGCAAGACGGACGTATGGCTCCGACTCGGTCTCCATCGCTCGCTCTCCCTGAGACCTCGACAGCAACTCCAGGCTTTATGTCGTCCTCTAGTCGTCCGATTGCCACGGCCACTGAATCACAGTGAGCTGTACACCCGGTACACAGGGTCAACAATTACCCCTCGCTGTGACTCAAGTCACAGAACACGCCATGAAGTTACGAGTCCGTCAGAGGCCCCTCCCGGTGCCACGCCGACGTTTCCTTCTATGTGTTCGTAAACTTCCTGAACGCAAATTCCGCCGCTCCGGTACGCGCCGGCTCCGTCGGGGGTCCTAGGACGCGGCTGGTCCCAGGGCCCGATGCGGGCCGCCCGCGCTCCCGTTTAGCGTTCATGACGTGTTCACGAACAACCCTGCCGCCGCCGTCACCGATCCGCACACCGACCGGGAGCCCGGCCACGCCCCGGAAACCGGCCCTGACCGGGGGACCGACCCTGATCGGGAGATGATCCCGCATGCTGGTGGGGTGAGTGCCGACGAGTTCCGTGCCGCCCTGTCCCGGCTCGCCGCCGGGGTCGTACTGATCACCGCGCTCGACCCGGAGGACGATCCGGCCGACGAGGATGTCGCGGCCGGGGACGGTCTGCCGGTCGGGGAGGACGCGGGGATGACCGCCACCGCGTTCATGTCCGTCTCGCTCGATCCGCCGCTGGTGATGGTGAGCGTCCGCAACGACTCACGGATGGACGACGTCCTGGAGCGGCAGCCCCTGTGGGCCGTCTCCGTCCTGACGGAGAGCCAGCGCAACATCGCCGGCCAGTTCGCCATGAAGGGCCGCCTCAGCGACCGCCTCCTCTTCGCGAGCGTGCCGCACATACGGGGCGAGCGGACCGGCGCGGCGCTCGTGAAGGGCGCCCTCGCCACGATGGAGTGCCGCACGGAGCAGCGCGTCGTGGCCGGCGACCACACCCTCACGATCGGCCGCGTACTGACCGCCCACACCCCGAACATCGAGAGCAACCCGCTGACGTACTTCCGGGGGCGGTACCGGAAGCTGGGCTAGGCCCCGAGCCTCCGTCAGTGCCAGTCGCGGCCCGAACGGCCGCGCTTCGTGTCGCCGCGCTGCTTCTTCTCCCGCAGCCTGCGCTCATTGATGCCGCGCGGGATCCGCGTCTTGCGGCGCGGCTTCGGCGGCGGCGCGGACGCCTCCGCCAGCAGCGACGCGAGCCGCACCGCGGCCGTCTCGCGGTTGCGCCACTGGGAGCGGTGCTCGGACGCCCGTACGGACACCACGCCACCGTCGATCAGCCGCCCGCGCTCCCCCAGCCGCTGCAGCGCGCGGTCCTTCCAGACCTCGGGCAGCGCGTCGGTCGCAGCCAGGTCGAAGCGCAGCTCCACCTGGCTGTCGGAAGTGTTGACGTGCTGGCCGCCCGGCCCGGAAGACCGTGAGAAGCGCCAGACGAGCTCCGACTCCGGGAGGACGACCGAACCGCGGATGACATAGGGCCCGGACATGCCCCCATGATCCCGTGTCCGCCCCCGTTCCGTCACCCGGATTTGGTCGCTCATATGAATCTGCGGCCGGGGGCGGCATCAGGACTTGGCAAAGAAAGTAAAGGAAGCTGGAACCTCATGGTCCTTGGCAGTCGTTGTGCAGGATGACGGTAGCTTCGTCCGGAGTACGGAGCCCGATGATTCGACGAGGAAAGAGGGCACTCCCATGGCTGTAAGCCTGTCCAAGGGCGGCAACGTCTCGCTCACCAAGGAAGCGCCGGGCCTGACCGCCGTCACGGTCGGCCTCGGCTGGGACGTCCGCACCACCACGGGCACGGACTTCGACCTCGACGCGAGCGCGATCGCGGTCAACACGGCGGGCAAGGTCTTCTCGGACCAGCACTTCGTGTTCTTCAACAACAAGGCCACGCCGGACCAGTCCATCGTGCACACCGGTGACAACGTCACCGGCCAGGGCGAGGGCGACGACGAGCAGATCAACGTCAACCTCGCCGCGCTGCCCGCCGACATCGAGAAGATCGTCTTCCCGGTCTCGATCTACGACGCGGAGAACCGCAGCCAGAACTTCGGCCAGGTGCGGAACGCCTTCATCCGCATCGTCAACCAGGCCGGCGGCACCGAGATCGCGCGCTACGACCTCAGCGAGGACGCGGCCACCGAGACCGCGATGGTCTTCGGCGAGCTGTACCGCAACGGCGCGGAGTGGAAGTTCCGCGCGGTCGGCCAGGGCTACGCCTCGGGCCTGGTCGGCATCGCCCAGGACTTCGGCGTCAACGTCTGACCGTCAGGACCTGACGGCCGCCGTACCGCCCAGCGGACACGCGCGGCCCTGCGTACGGCCCGCCCCACGGCTGCCGTATGACGCGCCAGGAGGCCCGTCCGGCCCGCGTTCGCGCGGGCGGGCGGGCCTTCGGCGCGCGCGGAACTCCTTTGCGCCCGGCCGCGGCCCCGGCCGGCATGGGCCGTATGCCGCTCGTGCTGGAACCGCTCTCGTCGCTCCTCGCCGCACACGACGGACACCTTCCGCCGCCGCTCCTCGACGAGCTGACGGAGCTCTACGCGTCCAACGCCGCGTTCTTCGCCCTCAGCGGCGACTTCCCCGACCCGTACGCCATCCAGCGCGACGAGGTCGCCTCGAGCATCAACGGGGAGCTGGTCCACCCGGCCGCCGAGGTGCTGCTCGCCCGTGAGGACGGCAGCGGGCACGGCCGGCTGACCGGCCTGGCCGTCACCCTGACCGAGCACCCGGACCCGATCGACCCGTACCCGTGGATCGGCCTGCTCCTGATCCACGGCGCGTACCAACGCTCCGGCCGCGGCCGCCGGTTGGCGGCGCAGGTCGAGGAACGGCTGCGCGCGTCCGGCCACGACGGTGTACGCCTGGCCGTCCTGGACGCCAACCCCCAGGCACTCGTCTTCTGGTCGGCGCTCGGCTACCGCGCGATCGACCACCGCACGGACCACGCGATGAACCGCCCGTGCACGGTCCTGCACAAGGCCCTCTAGGCGGCTTCGACCGGCGGCGTCGCGGAGGGCTCGGCCGCCGGTGCGGCGAGTGCCGCCAGTTCGTCCAGGGACATGCCGAGCGTCGCGCCCAGCGCGGCGATCGTGAAGAACCCCGCCGTCGGCGCCCGCCCCGTTTCGATCTTGCGCAGCGTCTCCGCCGAGAGTCCCGCGGCCGCCGCGATCTCGACCATGCTGCGCTCGCCGCGCGCCGCCCGCAGCAGCGCGCCCAGCCGCTCGCCGCGCTCGCGTTCCCATGGAGTCAGAGGTGTACGGACCATGCCCGTGATACTAATACCGGTAAAGAAATACCGGTATAAAAATTGGCGACCGGCCGGCGACCGGCGTCGTCAGTCGTTTTCCGCGCCCGCGCCCGCGGCCGGCATCACGGAGGTTCACCCATGGTCGAGATCAAGACCGACACCGCGCTCGACGCCATGCGGCCCGCGGGCCGCGTCGTCGCCGACATCCTCACGGCCGTACGCGCGGCAGCCGTGCCCGGCGTGCGGCTGAGCGAGCTGGACGAGGTCGCCCGGTCGGTGCTGGCCGAGGCAGGCGCCACCTCCCCCTTCCTCCACTACCGCCCGTCCTTCGCACCCACCC
>NZ_NHSG01000173.1:0-28487 GCF_020024005.1 Streptomyces purpurogeneiscleroticus | reverse complement strand
GCGGGGGGAGGGGAGAAGATCAGCCGCGGACGCCGTGGAGGGTCATCGCGACCGCCGCCTCCGTGATCTCCGCAGGATCCTCCGCCGCCCCCAGTTCGATGCGGCGGACCGCGGCGTCGACGACGCCCTGGAGGAGCATCGCGGCGAGCCTCGGCTGCTTGTGGCCCAGGGCGCCCAGGGCCTCGACGATCATGGCGATCAGGCCACCGTGGGCGGCGCGGATCTTCTCGCGGGCGCCGGCGTCCAGCTCGCCCGCCGAGATCGCGACGACCGCGCGGTGCCGGCGGTCGCCGACGAGGGCGAGCTGCTGCCGTACGTACGCCTCGATCTTGTCCTCGGGCGTCTCAACGCGCTCCATCGCGGCCTCGACCTCCGCGGCCCATACCGGG
Source organism: Streptomyces purpurogeneiscleroticus (assembly GCF_020024005.1). NCBI lineage: Bacteria > Bacillati > Actinomycetota > Actinomycetes > Kitasatosporales > Streptomycetaceae > Streptomyces > Streptomyces purpurogeneiscleroticus. The sequence goes on along the minus strand of NZ_NHSG01000173.1, from coordinate 28,098 downwards.
AAGTCGACCGCGCACAGCTCTTCGACGACGGCGGCGCGGGAGCGGAAGTACTCGTACACGGAGGACCGCGCGAGGCCCGTGCGTTCGGCGAGGGCGGGGAAGGACAGCGCCTCCGTCCCGCCTTCGGACAGCAGAGTACGAGCAGCGTCCAACAGGGCGTCGCGCTGCATGGTCCGGTGCTCGGCCACAGAGGCCGCTCGAATCCTGGGCACGCCACCACTGTACGGATGCGTCCCGGGCGGCGGCACTCCGCGGCACGGCGTAACGCCGTCAGTGGAGCTCAGCGGCCCACATCGGCCAGCTTGGCGCGCAGCTGCAGGACGGACTTGGTGTGGATCTGGCTGACCCGGCTCTCGGTGACGCCGAGGACGTTGCCGATCTCGGCGAGGGTGAGCCCTTCGTAGTAGTAGAGCGTGACGACGGTCTTCTCGCGTTCGGGGAGTGTGTTGATCGCGCGGGCGAGCAGTCGCCGCAGTTCGCGGTCCTCGGCGATCTCGACCGGGTTCTCGGCCGCGGTGTCCTCGAGCGTGTCCATCAGGCTCAGCCGGTCGCCGCCCTCGCCGCCGGCGTGCAGCAGCTCTTCCAGGGCGACGACGTTGGCCAGGGACAACTGGCTGAAGACGGTGTGCAGTTCCTCGAGCGCGATGCCCATCTCCGCGGCGACCTCGGCCTCGGAAGGAGTGCGGCGCAGCTGGGCTTCGAGCGTGGCGTACGCACGCTCGACCGCTCGCGCCTTCTGGCGGACCGAGCGGGGGATCCAGTCCAGAGCCCGCAGTTCGTCGATCATCGCGCCGCGGATGCGGGTGATCGCGTACGTCTCGAACTTGATGGACCGTTCCGGCTCGAACTTCTCGATGGCGTCGATCAGCCCGAACACGCCGGAGGAGACGAAGTCCGCCTGTTCGACGTTGGGCGGCAGGCCGACGCTGACGCGCCCCGCGACATATTTGACCAGCGGCGAGTAGTGCAGGATCAGCTGCTCCCGCAGGCGTTCGTCACCCGTCGCCTTGTAGGAGCGCCAGAGCTCCTCTAGCGAGGTGGGCGCTGCCGGGCGCACGCTGCCGCGGGCGGCGGGGGGTACCGCCGCGCGGTCAGACCCGGAAGTGTGCTGGGGCATTCGTCGCCTTGAGCCGTTCTGCCGAGACGCTGGTGAAGAGGTGCGTGAGGGTCGTGGGGTCCGTGGAGGGCGGATGCCTTGCGAGCGTAGCGTGACTGTGGTGTCGCAGTGTGCGATCACGGCGTGTTCGTGCGTGCGCAGATTCGTCCGGTAGTCCGCACCCTCGGATGACGACGGGAGCCTGCGCGGCCGTCCGCACGAAACTCGCAAAGATGCACCCTGCGGTCATTCCCCTCAGCCTTTCACCCGTTCGCCCCAGGTCAAGGACCGCCTCGCCGGTAACCTCCGGTCGAATGGGCACCAGAAAGCAACTCCCAGCGAGTACCGCATCTTTGAACGAATCCGAGCGCCTGTAGTTCGAAGAGCTTCGCTTGGGTCGTTTCCAGGGCCGTACCCGTGTCACGGGCGATCTCCGAGGCGCCCTTCGCGCCCCTCAACGGCAGGGCTTCGAGGAGGCGGGTGGCCACCGGGTCCAGCAGGTCGCGGGCCAGAACCGGACCGCGGGGGACGGGAGCAAGATCACCGATGCTGCCCACCAGTTCGACCACCTCGTCCGCGTGGGCGACCAGTACGGCTTCGCCCCGCAGCAGTTGGTGGACACCGGCCGACAACCCGCTGGTGATCGGGCCCGGAACACCCATCGTGAACCGCCCCAGCTCGGCGGCGCGGCGGGCAGTGGCCAGTGATCCGCTGCGCAGCGCGGCCTCGACGACAACCGTTCCCCGGGTGAGGGCGGCGATCACACGGTTGCGCTGGATGAACCGGCTCGGGGTCGGATGAGCACCGGGTGGCAACTCCGCGACGATCAGCCCCTGTTCGGCGATGCGTCCGATCAGTTCGGTGTGTCCACTGGGGTAGATGTGGTCGACGCCGGAGGCGAGTACGGCCACCGTCGGGCCGCCTGCCGCCAAGGTGCCGCGGTGCGCGGCGCCGTCCACCCCGTACGCCGCGCCGGACACCACCGACCAGCCGCGTTCGGCGAGACCCGCGCCCAAGGTCCCGGCCACATGTGCGCCGTATTCCGTACAAGCACGGGCGCCCACAAGGGCGACGGAGCGCAGGGCCCACAGGCGCAGGTTCGCCCTGCCGCGCACCCACAGGCCGACCGGGCGTGCGTCCCCCAGGTCGTTCAGCTGGTGGGGCCATTCCTCGTCGCCGGGGCAGACGAAGCGGCCGTCGAGCGCGGTGGCGGCGGCGAGGTCGGCCTCGGGTGACACCGCCTCGGCCCGTAACCGCAGGCCCGCGATCTTCGCCTCGCCGGCTCCTTCGGGTGGGTCGCCGTCTCCGAGGAGGGAGCGCCAGAGCGCCACGGGTCCCATCCGCCGCAACCAAGCGCCGGCCACTTCGTCGCCGGGTTCGAGGACCCGGGTGAGCGCTGCTCGGGCGAGCCGATCGGCTTCTGGGGTGGGGCCGGCTTCCCTTACCTCCGTGGGATCCCGGTCTTGTCGTGTGGGCAGCCGGCCGGACGCGTCTTCGAGAGAGGTCATGTCCGGCTCACCGCCAGCGGAATGCCACGGCGGACACCGGTACGCAGCTCCAGCGCCCAGTCGACGTCCTCGGCCGTCGGGCGGTCGCGGCCCGCGAGGTCTGCCGCGGTCCAGGCGACGCGCAGGACGCGGTCCAAGCCGCGGGCGGTGAGCAGGCCGTTCTCCAGGTCGCGCTCGGCCTGGACGAGCGCGCCGGGGGCCACGGTCCACCGGGTGCGCAGCTCATGGCCGGGGACTTCGTTGTTCGTCTGCCAGGGGCTGCCGGCGAAGCGGTGAGCGGCGCGTTCCCTGGCGGCGCGGATCCGGTCGGCGGTATCGGCGGTGGATTCGCCGCGGGCCCCGGCGACCAGTTCGCTGCGGGCGACCGGTTCCACGGCGATCCGCAGATCGATCCGGTCCATGAGCGGCCCGGAGAGCCGGGCTCGGTAGCGGGTGATCGAGGACGGGCGGCACTCACAGCCTCCGGCGATGGTGCCGTGGCGTCCGCAGGGGCAGGGATTGGCGGCCAGTACCAGCAGGAAGGACGCCGGGAGCCGCATCATTCCGGCGGCGCGGGCGACCACCACGTACCCGGACTCCAGGGGCTGGCGCAACGAGTCGAGCACCTTGGCGTTGCATTCGGCGGCTTCGTCGATGAACAGGACGCCTCGATGGGCGAGCGACACCGCGCCGGGCCGGGGCAGTCCGCTGCCGCCGCCGACGAGCGAGGCCATGGTGGCGGAGTGGTGCGGTGCGCAGTACGGCGGGCGGCTCACCAGCGGCTGACCGGGCGGAAGCATGCCCGCCACCGAGTGCACCGCGGTGACCTCCAGTGATTCCTTGGACGACAGGGGCGGCAGCAGGCCGGGAAGCCGTTCGGCGAGCATGGTCTTGCCTGCTCCGGGCGGCCCCTTCAGGAAGATGTGGTGGCGTCCGGCGGCAGCCACCTCCAGGGCGCGGCGGGCACCGTGCTGGCCCGCGACCTCGGCCATGTCCGGCGGGCGGGCGTCGGGAGGCAGCCCGGCGCAGGATCCCGCGCCCGGTACGACCAGCCCTGCGAGCAGCGGGTCCGGGCGGCCCGGCTCGTCGCCCTCGTCCTCCTCCTCGGGAACCGGCCCGTCGGTGAGCACGGCGATGAGCTGGCGCAGGCTGCGGACGCCCAGGACGGAGACGCCCGGGACGAGCGATGCCTCGGCAGCGGTCCGCTCGGGAACGACCACCTGGCTATATCCCGCGTCGGCTGCCGCCAGGACCGCCGGCAGCACGCCGCGCACCGGTCGTACCCGGCCGTCCAGACCCAGCTCGCCGATCATGACGAGGTCGGTGAGCTCGCGTGGGTCGATGAGCTCGGCGGCACCGAGGACGGCGCAGGCGACGGCCAGGTCGAAGCCGCTGCCGCCCTTGGGGACGGAGGCCGGGCTGAGGCCGACGGTCAGCTTCTTCTGCGGCCACTCGGAGCCGGAGTTGACCACGGCGGCACGCACCCGGTCTCGGGACTCGATGAGGCTCTTGTCGGGGAGGCCGACGAGGGTGAAGGCCGCGACGCCTGGTTCGAGGTCGGCCTGCACCTCGACGACGACGCCTTCGACGCCGACCAGCGCGACCGAGCACGTACGGGCGAATCCCATCAGGTCACCCCCCGTACGTGAGACACTACGGGCGCGCCGCGGGCGGGAAGCTGGACGCCGATCACATCGATGCGGACACCGCCCGGTGGCGGGCCTCCGTGCGCCGCGGTCCAGTGCTCGGCGAGGAGGGACAGACGGCGCGCCTTCGTGGGCGTGACAGCCGCCATGGGGTGTTCGTACGGGCCTGCGCGTCTGGTCTTGACCTCGCACACGACGAACGCGTCGGCGTCGGCGGCGACGATGTCGATCTCGCCGAAGCGGCAGCGCCAGTTCCGGTCGAGGATGCGCATGCCGTGGGCGGTCAGCCACCGGGCGGCGAGATCTTCGCCGTACCGTCCCAGTCCGGAGCGGCGGCAGCCACCACGGGCGCGGCCGCCGGGGCTGCCCCGGCCTCGCGGGCGCTTGCGTCGTGTCTTTGCCGAGTCGGCCGCTCGCGGCGGGCGGGGGACCGACCGGGCTCGTACGGGCTCTGCTGTACCGCTGCCGACCGCGGCGTTTTCTGCTGTGGCGTTCATCCGGCACCACCTCCGGCACCGACTGTGACGCTTCTGCCACCGAGTGTTGGATCTTGGTGGACAACTCAGCGGTTGTGCATAACGCCGTCACCCGTGGGGGTGAAATGACCGCGCCGCGCCTGGCAGCGGAATAGTCGCCCGGCCGATCACGAGGAAACGGTCACTCAGCCGCTCGGCAGCTCGAGGTCGCTCTTGTTCAGCTCCTCGATGTTCACGTCCTTGAAGGTCAGCACGCGGACCTGCTTCACGAACCTGGCCGGGCGGTACATGTCCCACACCCAGGCGTCTGCCATGGAGACTTCGAAAAAGACCTCACCTTGGACAGAGTGCACCTGCATCTCGTAGTCGTTGGTGAGATAGAACCGGCGCTCGGTCTCGATCACGTATTTGAACAGTCCGACGACATCGCGGTACTCCCGGTAGAGCTTCAGCTCCATCTCGGTCTCGTACTTCTCGAGGTCCTCGGCGCTCATGGCAGATCCCCTTCAGCCGTACGTCCCCCTATTGTGCGTCAGACACTCTCGGTCTCCAGGACCACTGGCGCACTAGGGGGTCCTTCGTCGAGCAGCGTGCGCAACAGCTCGGCAAGTCTGGTCGGATACACCGTCTCATGCGATGCGGAGAGTTCCGTCACCGTCCACCATCTCAGCCCCGCCACGCTGCGCCGTTCCAGCTCCGTCAGGCCGCTCAGCCGGGTCGCGGTGTTGCGTGTACGCGCCAGGTAGTACCACTCGTCCTGGTCCCAGCGCCGCCCGTCGAACGGGAACGAGCAGTGCCGTCGCCACACCACGGGGCCGAGCTCCGCGTCCGTGATCCCGGTTTCCTCCGCGAGCTCCCGGAGAGCCGCCTCCTCCCGGCTCTCGGTGCCCTCCAGTCCGCCGCCCGGCGTGAACCACCAGGTCCTCGACGGTTCGTCCGGTTCGAAGCCGTGCATCAGCAGAACCCGGTCCTCGGGGTCGAGCAGGATCACCCGGGAGACGCGCCGCAGCGCGGTGCCCGCCGGTATGCCGATCTGTTCCTGTGTACCGGTATCCGCTTCAGACACGCGTACGCCTCCTCCGGTTCGCAATCGGCCCGTACGCCGCTCCCCCCAATATCAACACCGCGCCGGCCACGATCGCCACCACGAGGGGCTGCACCGGACCGGGCTGGGACGTGCCGCCCGGCAGGGCCGCGAAGGCCGTGGGCCGCTGCAGCGTGCCGAAGTTCGCGACCGGCCACGCCGTGGCGTCCACCCGGGCGTCCACCGCATCGCGCGGCACGGCACCGTGATCACCGTCCGTGAGGTGCACCCGCGAGTCCATGGAGTCACTGCGGTGATCACCCAGCAGGAAGAGCTGCCCCTTGGGGACCTCCGCCTTGAAGCCGACGGGAGAGGCCGGGCCGTTGCCCTGGAGATATGGTTCCTCGATGGGCTTGCCGTTGACGGTGAGCTTGCCGTCGGCATTGCAGCAGGCGACCTTGTCGCCGCCCACCCCGACGACCCGCTTCACCATGGGCATGTCGCCCCACACGGAGTCCCTGAAGACCACGACGTCGCCGCGGCGCACCTCGGAGCCGTCCACGTTCTGCGCCAGGACTCGGGCGCCGGCCGTGATGGTGGGCGCCATCGAATCGGTCGGGACCGTGTACGGCCGGTAGAGCACCGCACCCCATACGAATCCGCCCAGGAACAGCACACAGCCGACGGCCACCGCCAGACCGGACAGCACGCTGCCCGCGGTCCGGCCGTGGCCGCCGCTCGTACGCCCCTCGCTCCTGCTCATCCCGCGCTCCCACCCCGCGGGCCGCCCCGCGTCGAAGATCCCGGGACGGCACCTTACCTGGGGTTACTTCCCCCAGTCAGCCTTCGGCCGACGGTCCGATGAGAGCCTTCGGGCGCCGTTTCCCGACGTACGCGGCGCATCGACGACACGCCCGCCGGACGCACACAGATCCCTCACCTACGGGCGGTGCGGTCAGCGGTCGCGCGGCTCCTTGCCGGTCGCTCCCACCGCCACATTGGTGGGCAGCTCGGCCAGCACCCGCCGGCGCCGCCACAGCACGATCGGCACCGCGCCGGCCACGCCCAGCGCCGCCGGCGCCGCAGCCATCGCCTGGCTCAGCCCCGGCTGCTCGAAGGTGTCCGGCACCGGCAGCAGCGACCACCGGTTGATCGGCCAGGCGATCGTGAACGCGCGGCCCACGACCTCGTCCTCCGAGACCGTGCCGTTGCCCTTCAGGTCCTGGTGGTAGCGCGAGTCCAGGGAGTCCTGGCGGTGGTCGCCCATCACCCAGAGCCGCCCCTCGGGCACCTTGATCGGGCCGAAGGGCTTGTCACCGCACGGGGTGTTCCCCGCGAAGAGGTACGCGTCCTCCTGGAGCGCCCTGCCGTTGACCTTCACCGGTCCGGTGCCCTTGCACTCGACCGTGTCGCCACCGACCGCGATGACGCGCTTGATCAGGTCCTTCTCCTCCGCGGACGGCATCAGGCCGATCCAGCTGAGGACCTTCTGCACAGGATTCGGCGTCGGGGTGGGCACTTCATTGAGCCAGCCGCCCGGGTCGTGGAACACGACGACCTCGCCGCGCTCCGGCTTCGCGCCGAACCACGGGGTCAGCTTGTCCACCAGCACCCGGTCGCCGCGCTGCAGGGTGTTCTGCATCGAGTCGGAAGGGATCGAGAACGCCTGCACCAGGAAGGTCTTGATGACCAGCGCCAGGGCCAGGGCGATGAGGATCAGGAGCGGCAGCTCCTTCCAGAAGGAACGCGGCGGCTTCTTGTCCTTCGTCACGCCGCCGTTCTCCTCTTCTCTCTCCTGTCGCGCGTCCTGCGGCTGCTGCTCCTGATGCACCACGTCCGCTACGGGGGACCTATCGCGCCCCTCTGGTTCTTCGGGCTCTTCGGTACCGGACCGTGCGCCGACCGCCACGTCCCCCACATTCACTCCTTACTCCAAGCCGCCGCCTGCTCGTCAAACGGTGCAGGCCCACCACTCCCATAACGAGCGGGAGTTCCGCAGGGGTCGGGAGAACGGTCAAACCTTCGAGTGACACAGTATGCGGCGCCGCAGCCGCCGTCGCCGGTGCACCCGGCGCGTCGCGCACAGAGGCGTACGTATCGGGCTCCTCCAGGCGCTGCCAGTGCTTGAACGGCCAGGCGATCACCACTGCGCGCCCCACGACACTGCTCATCGCGACCGTCCCCCGGTACGGCTCGTCCAGGTGGTACCGGGAGTCGGCGGAGTTGGACCGGTGGTCCCCCATGACGAAGAGCCGCCCGGTCGGCACGTTGACCTCGAACTTCAACCGCGAGGGCGGATTGCCCGGGTGGACGTACGGCTCGTTCAACGGCGTCCCGTTGACGGTGACCCGGCCGCTCTTGTCGCAGCACTTGACGGTGTCGCCGCCGACGGCGACAACCCGCTTGATCAGGTCCTGCTCGTCCGCCGACGGCAGCAGCCCGATGAAGGTGAGGACTTCCTTGACCTGCTTGACGCCCACCGGGTCGTCGGCCACGGTGGTGCGCTCCCCCGCGAGCCAGCGGTTCGGGTCCTTGAAGACGACCACGTCCCCCCGTTGCGGCTCGGCGCCGAACCACGGGGTCAGCTTGTCGACGAGTACCCGGTCGCCGATCTGGATCGTCTGCTCCATGGAGCCCGACGGGATCACGAATGCCTGTACGAGGAACGTCTTCAGGACCAGGGCGATCGCCAGCGCCACCCCGATCAGGATCGGTATCTCCTTCAGGTACGAACGCTGCCTGCGCCTCTTGATGCGCTTGGCCTGGCGTCGCCTGTCGGCCCGTCCGCCGGTCGCCGGCGTGGTCGTACGGGTCGCGGTGCCGCCCGCTCCGAGGTCCGCGCCATAGGGGTCGGCGCCGGGCATACGGGTGCCGTGCGCGGCATCCGGTACGGAGCGGCGCGTCTTCGTACCGTGGCCTTCCGGTGGTGCGCCTGTGCGGTGGTGCCCGTGGCGCGGGCGCCCCCTGTTACCCATGGGGCCCTGCCGCAGCCGGTATGCCGTTGAACGCGTGGGGCCGCTCCAGGGAGGTCCAGCGGCCGACCGGCCAGCCGATCCAGTCCGCGCGGCCGATCACCTTGTCCAGCGGTACGGTGCCGCCACCGGGGTCGCCCAGGTGGTCGCGGGAGTCGCTCGACCTGGCGCGGTGGTCCCCCATGACCCACAGCTTCCCCTCGGGCACGACCACGTCGAAGGGCACGTCCGACGGGCTGTCTCCGGGGTGGAGATAAGGCTCGTCCACCGGTTCGCCGTTCACCTTGATCCGTCCCCGTTTGTCGCAGCAGGTCACCCGGTCCCCGCCGACGCCGATCACGCGCTTGATGTAGTCCGTCTCCGCGGCCGGCGCCAGACCCACCGCGGCTCCGGCCCCGCGCAGCAGCTCCGTCACCGGGTTCCCGGCCGGCGCCTCCTGCACGAACGACCCGGTGCCGTCGAACACCACGGCGTCCCCCCGGCGCGGTTCGCCGCCGAACCGGTACGCCAGCTTGTTCACCAGTACCCGGTCGCCGATCTGGAGCGTGTTCTCCATCGACGAGCTGGGGATCAGGAAGGGCTGGACGACGAAGGCGCTGAGCAGCCCCACGAACGCCAGACAGGCCAGCACCAGCAGAACCGGGCCCCGACGCAGCAGCGGGCGCGCAGCGGCCTCCTCACAGCCTTCCTCGCGGCTCTCGCCGGACTCCGCCGCCGCCCCCTCGCGGGAGCCGCTCGCGGACCGCTCCCGCCGCCAAGAAAAACACCCGAAGCGCGACCCCTGCTCCGCCCCTTGGTCAGGGGCTGGAGAGGAGTCGCGCTCCGGGAGCGTCGAAGGCTGTGCGTCGGTGTCCATCGAGCCCAGAGCCTATCCGGCCCGGGGTTAAGGACACCGTACGGCTGCTCAGCTCTCGCGCTTCTCCTTGATCTTGGCGGCCTTGCCGCGCAGCTCACGGAGGTAGTACAGCTTGGCGCGACGGACGTCACCGCGGGTCACGACCTCGATCTTCTCGACGATCGGGGTGTGCACCGGGAAGGTGCGCTCGACGCCGACGGAGAAGCTGACCTTGCGGACCGTGAAGGTCTCGCGCACGCCGGCGCCCTGACGGCGGATGACGACGCCCTTGAACTGCTGCACACGGGAGCGGTTGCCCTCGATGACGCGGACGTGGACGTTGACGGTGTCACCCGGGCGGAAGGCGGGGACGTCGCTGCGCAGCGACCCGGCGTCGACGGAGTCGAGAAGGTGCATGACCTACTGCTTTCTTCGCTGATGCCACAGGTCATCAGCGGAATTCGTGATGATGGTTCGGAAGTCCGGACGAGGAGTCCGGGTGCCGGTCCGTCGGGCGGGCGTCGTTCCCCCTGTGGCAGGGGCGCGCGCCGGACGCACAGCAGCGGCCTATTCTTCCACGGCGTCGGTCGTCCGCCCAAATCGCCCGTCCGGCCCCGGGGCCCACCCCAGGATGGAGAGGGTTTCGCGGTCCTTCTTGTCGAAGGCGGCGGGGTCGGCGCGTTCGATCAGGTCCGGGCGGTTCCGGTCCGTACGGCGGAATGCCTCGTCGCGGCGCCAGCGGGCGATCTTGCCGTGGTGGCCGCTGAGCAGCACCTCGGGGATGCCACGGCCACGCCACTCCGGGGGCTTGGTGTAGACCGGCCCCTCCAGGAGGTCGGCCATCGCCCCGGGGGCGAAGGAGTCGTCCTGATGGGACGCGGCGTTGCCGAGCACTCCGGGGAGGAGGCGGGCGATGGCCTCGACCATGACCAGGACGGGCGCCTCGCCGCCGGCCAGTACGTAGTCGCCGATGGAGACCTCACGGACGTCCAGCCGGTCGCCGTACTCCTCGATGACGCGGCGGTCGATGCCTTCGTAGCGGGCCGGGGTGAAGACCAGCCACGGCTTCTCGGAGAGCTCGACGGCGAGCTCCTGGGTGAAGGGCCGGCCGCTGGGCGTCGGAACGACGATCACCGGCTGCTCCTCCCCCTCGCCCGACTCGATGACCGAGTCCAGCGCCTCGCCCCACGGCTCGGGCTTCATGACCATGCCGGGGCCGCCGCCGTACGGGGTGTCGTCCACGGTGTTGTGCTTGTCGTGGGTGAACTCACGCAGGTCGTGGATGCGGACGTCCAGCTGCCCCCGGGCGCGCGCCTTGCCGACCAGCGAGACGTTCAGCGGTTCGAGGTACTCGGGGAAGATCGTGACGACGTCGAGACGCATGATCAGGCGTCCTCACCGCGCGCTGTCCGACCACCCTCGGGGGCCTCGCCGCCTTCGGGCACCTCGCCGCCTTCGGGCACCTCGCCGCCTTCGGGCGCCGGGCCGTTTTCGGGCGTGCTCGGGGAGTCCGCGTCGGCCTCCGCGTCCCGGCTGGAGGCGACCTCCGCCTGGGCATCGTCGAGCAGCCCCGGCGGCGGGGTGATGACCGCTCGCTGCTCCTCGAGGTCGATCTCCGGCACGATCTCGGCGACAAACGGGATCATGACCTGGCTGCCGTCGGCGCGCTCGACGATCAGCAGGTCGTGGTACGGCAGGTGGGAGATCTCGATGATGCGGCCGACCTCGACGCCGTCCTCGGTCACCACGTCGAGGTCGATGAGCTGGTGGTCGTAGAACTCCTCGGGGTCCTCGGGAAGTTCCTCGGGGTCGACCTCGGCGATCAGCAGGGTGTTACGGAGCGCTTCGGCGGCCGTACGGTCCTTCACGCCCTCGAAGCGCAGCAGCAGACGACCGCTGTGCACACGACCGGTCTCGATGGTCAGCGGGCCGGTGGACGCCGGGTCGGTGGTCAGGACCGCGCCCGGGGCAAGCCGCAGCTCCGGCTCGTCCGTGCGCACCTCCACCGTGACCTCGCCCTTGATCCCATGGGCGCGTCCGATCCGCGCGACAACCAACTGCACAGTGCACCTCTTTGCGGCTGAACCGCCGCCGCTTTCGCGGACGGGGTTGCTCGCCGTTGTGGTTTCTCAATTGATGGTTGGGCCTTAAGTGGCCCGTGTGGTTACGGTCCGGAGTTCGCCGCCCGAACCGCATCGCCTGGCCCCATCGTCACAGACGAACAACACGGGCCGGGGAAGGCTTGGAGCCCTCCCCGGCCCGTGCCGGTGTTCCGATGCTCAGCGGACCTGGTCCACGTCGACGAGGTCGACGCGGATGCCGCGGCCGCCGAGGGCACCCACAACAGTACGCAGAGCGCGCGCGGTGCGACCGTTACGGCCGATCACCTTGCCGAGGTCGTCCGGGTGCACCCGGACCTCCAGGACGCGTCCGCGACGCAGGTTGCGCGAGGCTACCTGCACGTCGTCGGGATTGTCGACGATGCCTTTGACGAGGTGCTCAAGAGCCTCCTCGAGCATGCTCAGGCCTCGGTCGACTCGGACTTGGCCGTCTCGGCCTCGGCCTCGTCCGCCTTCTTGTCAGCCTTCTTGGCCTTGGGGGTGATGGCCTCACCCTTCGGCTCGTCACCGGCGTCCTTGGCGGCGGCCTCGAAGAGGGCGCGCTTGTCGGCCTTGGGCTCGGCAACCTTCATCGGGGCCGGGGCGGGCAGACCCTTGAACTTCTGCCAGTCACCGGTGACCTTGAGGATGGCCGCGACGGGCTCGGTCGGCTGCGCGCCGACACTCAGCCAGTACTGGACACGCTCGGAGTCGACCTCGATGCGCGAGGGGTTCTGCACCGGGTGGTACAGGCCGATCTCCTCGATGGCCCGGCCGTCACGGCGGGTACGGGAGTCGGCAACGACGATGCGGTAGTGAGGCGAACGGATCTTGCCCAGACGCTTCAGCTTGATCTTGACTGCCACGGGAGTGGTGTCTCCTGGTGTTGACGTGGTTGGGCACAACGAGATGCCACGTGGGGTTGCGGTACCCGAGTGCCCGATGGACGCGTCAGCCGGAGGAGAGAGGGGTCCTATGCGACTGTCGAGTACAGCTAGCCATTGTGCCATACGAGCACGGGGCGGCCGACCGCGGGCATCCGACCGCTGACCAGGACGGGCCGGCCGCCTCCCGCCGCCCGGCGTAGGCCGGCCGCGACCGGACGGGCGGCCGGCCCGGCGCTCCGGTCAGCCGACCGCGGCCACCTCGGGGATGCGGAACGGCTTGCCGCAGCCGCCGCACATGATGGGGGCCTGGGCGAGCACGGAGGGGACGACCCGGACGTTGCGCCCGCAGTCGCAGACGGCCTTGACCCGCACGCCGCCACCGGAGGAACCGTGCCGCGCGGCCGGGCCGCGGAAGCTGCGGCTGCTGTCGGTCGCGGTGGCGGCGGTGTGCGCCTTGAGTGCTCTGCCGAGCCGCTCGATGGTGGGGCGGTACCGCCTTCTGGCTTCGGGGTTGAGCGTGACCAGGGAGAAGCCGCTGCTGGGGTGCGGCTCGTCGGCGTGGTCCAGACCCAGCTCCTCGGCGATCGCCAGGAATCGGCGGTTGTGGTAGCGACCGGCGCGTGAGGTGTCGCGGACGCCGCGGGACGCGGCGATGCCGTGAACTGCCTCATGAAGCAGCCGTTCGAAGGAGAGCTCGGCGCCACAGGCGGACGAGGACTCTCCGATCAGGGATTCGGGCGCGGCCAAATCCGGCAGCTCGGGATGGTGCCGTTGAATGTCGGCCCAAGCGAGCGCCAGCTCGGCGGCGAGAACAGGTGTCGTGCTCACGTCGTGACAACGAGCCGGTACCGCTCAGTGTTCCGATTCCGGGGCATCCCAAATAATTTGCACGTACCAGTCAGTTTCGGCTCATGCGGCCCGTGGAGGGCGGGTGCGTCTTTCTCTGGACGAGACGCGCACCGGGTGCCGAGCCGGTATGTATCGGCGCGTACGTCCGGTGCACCGGAAGGGCGGACGCTGCGCAGCACCTGTGTACATCGTGCCCCGCGGGCCCCGAAGGGACGGCGTGGGCTCAGAGCCGACCACGCGATCATGGTGATCGTACCGGCGAGGCCGGGACCGCCCGAAGCCACCCCGTCCACGTGTTGCGGACGCCCTACGACAAGGGGGCGCGAAGCGCCGTACGCCACTCGGGTGAGGGGCGCCTCGAAGCCTGTGAAGGGCGCCGGACAGCGCCGCCTCCGGGTCCGCCGACGGCCGGCCGGCGCCCGGACGGCGCAAACGGGGGCGCGCGGTAGACAACCGGGCGCAACCCCTGGACTCTGGGATGGATGGGGGGTTGTCTGGACCGGGGGGCACAGCGCAACAAATCGGGGGCGGAAGACCATTTTCCTCAAGCTCGGGCTCTCGGCGGATAGGGGCGCTTTCCATGACACCCACGCTCGTACAGCACGGCCTCCAGCGTTCCGGCCCTTCCGGTCACCCTGCACCGGACGGCTCCGGTTCGGGGGCGCGCGCTCGCGACTGGGCCGAAATCCAGGAACGGATGCTGGTGCCGCTGTATGAGGCCGTGTACCAACGGCTGGATGTCGGCCCGCACACCCGACTGCTGGCACTGGGTTGTGGTTCCGGCCTCGCCCTGCTGATGGCCGCGGCCCGTGGCGCGCAGGTCAGCGGAGTGGACATGGACGAGCCGCGGCTGCGGCTGGCCCGGGAGCGGCTGGCGCCGGAGGAGGGCCCCGAAGCGGGGGAGTCGACCGCGTGCCTGGCGCACGGTGGACCGGAGTGCATGGATTCTCCACAACGGCACTTCAATCTGGTGACGGCGTTCCACCCGGTGGGCTGTGTCAGCACCGTCGAGGGACTGGCGTCCTCCTTGCAGACGGCGACGACGCTCGCCGAGCGTGGCAGCCCGGTGGTACTGGGCGGCTGGGGCCCGGTCGAGCGATGCGCCACGGCAGGTGTACTCCGAGTGGCGCAGCGGCTCGCGGACCCGTCCCTCCCGCTCGACCGGACGATGTCGCCCACGGCGGCCGGCTGGCGGCCCAGCAGCCGGGACGACCTGGAGGAGCTGGCGGAGCGTGCGGGGCTGCGGCCGGACGGTTCGGGCCGGGTGGCCTGCCCGTTCGGGTACGCCGATCTTCCGAGTGCGATGCGCGGGCTGCTGTCGACGGGTCTGTTCGACGCGGCGCTGCAGGTCGCCGATCCGGCACAGGTGGAGAAGGAGCTGTCGGAGGCGCTGCATCCGTACCAGCGCGCGGACGGCACGGTCTGGATGCCGAACGTCTTCCGTTACCTGATCGCCCGGACCCGCTGAGCACGCTCAGCTTCCGTCCACAGCCTTCGGGCACCTCCGCAGTCGCGGGAAGCGGACGCGGACGTCATGCGCGCGGGCATCATGGCCCGGCAACGGCAAGTCGAGCCGGCACGAGTGCCGGCGATGACGTCCGCGCTCGCTGAGTTCTGTACGTCCGCGTGTGCCTGCCACCTGTCCGCTTCGCGTCTCGCGCACCCGCTCGTTCGTGAAACTCTCTTGGCAAAATCCAGAATCCTGGTTATTGTCATTTGCATGAACAGCGTGGACGAGCGGTTCCTCACCCGCAACGGACTGGCCGCCCGGCAGCTCGCGGCCCTGTTGCTCAATCATGCCGAGGACACCCGCCTCCCGCGCGTCCGCGACTTCGCCGAGGAGCTCGGCGTGGGCAACGGCACGGTCCAGGCCGCCCTTCAGCTGCTGGAGGAGGCCGGTGCGATCGAGACGGTCGCCCGCGGCCACCTCGGCACCTTCCTCGTACGGGCCGACCGGACCATACTGTGGCGCCTGTCGGGGCTCGGCACGCTGCTCGCCGCCATGCCCCTCCCCTATTCGCGGCGGTACGAAGGGCTGGCCACCGGCCTGCGCACGGCCTTCGAGGGCGCCGGCGCCCCGTTCGCGATCACGTTCATGCGGGGCGCCGCCACCCGCGTCGAGGCCCTGCTGGAGAGCAAGGTCGACCTCGTCGTGCTCTCCCGCTTCGCCGCCGACCGGTTCCTCGACGAGCTCCCGTTGGAGCTCGTCGCCGACCTCGGCCCGGCCACCTACGTCGGCGCACACGGCCTACTGCTGCGGCACGGCGTGGATCCGGAAACACCGGGGCTCCGGGTGGCCATCGACTCCGCGTCCGAGGACCTGCGGATGCTGGCCGGCCGAGCATTCGCAGGACGCGACGACATCCAGTGGGTGGAGGCGTCGTACATGCAACTGCGGGACCTGTTCGCCCGTGGCGAGGTGGACGCCACAGTATGGAATCTCGACGAGGTCCAGGACCACCTCGGGCCGGACGTCGACATACTGCCGCTGGGCGACGACATCACCCGCGATCTGTCTCTGCGCAACTCCAGCGCCGCGCTCATAGGACGGGCGCAGGGCGCCGCTGCCCTGAGCGCGGTACGAGACGGATTGGACCTGTCCGTCGTCACCGATCTGCAGAGCGAGGTACTGCGCGGCGAGCGCATGCCCTCGTACTGACCCTGGGATCGGCGGCGCCCGGAGAAACTTCGACGCAGCCGCTCCGCTCGCCGGGAAACTGATCACCGAACTTGCCCATAACCGGTTCGGGCGATTGGCGATCACCGGCTTCGCCTGCCCTGCTCGAACCGAGCGTCAACCGCAGAACACACCTTCACTCATTCGAAAAAGAGTGCCCGCGACTCTCGTCAATATCCAGAATCCTGGTTACTGTCGATACCAGTCACACCGCAGACATCGCGAGGAAAGGACGACTCATGGAGGCCCGACTCGCCCTCCGCCTCCAGCTCTTCCGGGACGGCGGACAGGCGCCGCCGCAGGTGACGTACTTCGTCGAGGAGGAGCTGACCGCCCTGGCGGCCGAAGGCCATCCCGTCACCGAGGACACCGCCGGCATGCTGACCAGTCATCTCGTGATGGCCCTCACCCGGCTGCTGAACGGCGAGTCCATCGAGCAGTTCCGCACCGACGAGGACGTGGCGGCGGAGCTCGCCGACCATCCCCGGGCCGTCGAGCGGGCCCACGCCATATCCCTGCGCGCCAAGAAGGAACTGGGCGCCGCGCTGCCCGACTCCGAGGTCAATTTCCTGGCGATGCACCTCGCCGTGCTCCGCAAGAACGCACTCAGAAGGGATGTGCCATGACGAAGCTCCTCACCGGCGGCGTCGGCAAGCTCGAGGTCGCCGAGACAGTGAAGAAGTTGGCCCTGGACGGCCTCGACGTCGAGGTCTCCAGCGACATGGACGCGGCCATGAAGCTCCGCGCCGGACAGGCCGATTACTACCTGGGCACCTGCCACACCGGCGCCGGCGCCTCGCTCGGTGTCCTGCTGGGCCTCATGGGCAGCGCCGCCTGCCACACCTTCGGCCGCTCCGTCCCCACCGAGGACGAGGTGGGCGCCCTCATCGGCGACGGCAAGAAGGTCTTCGGCTTCGGCATGGACAAGATCGACGCTGTCACCCCCGTCCTCGCCCGCGCCATCGCGGCCCACAACGCCTGACCCGGTCAAGGCATCGAGGAGTGAGCCGTGAGTGGGAACATCGCCACCGCAGCCGCCGGCACCACAGATCTCAGCCTGTCGGTGACACAGCAGCTGACCGTCATTGCCCTCTGCGCCCTGACAGCCTTCATCTCGCACCTGGCCCTGGCCGTCTTCAATGACGGCGTACGCCCCTTCATGCTGGACTTCATCCAGGGGCGCACGACCCGCAGCGCCACCACGGCCGTGTCCTTCGGGCTCTCCGCGGGCTTCATCTTCGGACTGGGCGCGCCGATGGCGCTGTCCACGGGGGTACTGAACCCCTGGCTGCTCTTCCTGCCCACCGACATCCTCGGCCTCCTCTCACCGAAGAAGTGGCTGGCGCCGATCCTCGGGGCCGCCTGGGGCACCGTCGTCGTCTTCGGACTGAACGGCGCCAACAGCCTGGCGCACGACCTGCCGGTCGACTTCCTCACCGCCATGCAGCAGATGTCGACGCCGATCCTCTTCCTCTTCACGCTCTTTCCGGTACTGGCGATCAGCAAGCAGTTCGGCAAGCTGCGCGGCGGTATCGCGGGCGTGATCGAGCTGGTGTTGGTCGTCGCCACGATGAAGCTGTGGCCGGGCGTCTTCCCCGGAGCCGTCGCCATGGCGGTGGGCGTGCTGATGCTCATCGCGTTCGCCGTGGCCAAGGATCTGCGGCAACGCAGGGCGGAGCGGGCCGAGCAGGCCGGAAGAGCCGGCGGCCCGGCGGCAGATGCATCGGGCGAGGACGACCCGATGGCCTCGTTGTTCAGTGCGAGCGCGACCCGGCTGCGCAAGCATCTGCCGCTGTTCATGGTGCTGGGTGCCGGGGTCTGCCTGCTGGCCCAGATGCACGTCTTCGGCGGTGGTGAGGCGACCAGCTTCCTGATCGCCAAGGGCGACTACAGCGGCGCGGCCCAGGTGGACTTCTATCGCGTCTTCGGCTTCGTCCCGCTGATCGCCACCACGGCGCTGGCCTCGGGCGCCTACGGCATCGCCGGCTTCACGCTGGTCTACCCGATCGGCTATCTCCTGCCGAACCCGTGGCTGGCACTGATATGCGGAGCCCTGGTCTTCGCTGTCGAAGTACTGGCGCTCTCGTGGATCGGCCGGATACTCGGGCGGCTGCCCTCGGTGCGGGACTCCTCCGAGCACCTGCGCGGCGCGATCAGCGACTCGCTGCAGCTGGCCATCCTCTTCGGCTCCCTGATGGCGGCCAACGCCATGGGCGGCGGCCTCGGCATCCTCATCGTCGGCGGCCTCTACCTGCTGAACGAGGCGATGGGCCGGGTCGTGGTCCGCATGGCCGCGGCACCCGCCGCCGTGCTCGTCGGCGGCGTCATTCTCAACCTCCTGTACTGGCTGGACCTGTTCACCCCCGTCAAGGGCTGACGCGGTCCGTACGCAGGCCCGACCGGCGGCGTACGGGAACGGGGCGAGCCACCGACCTCCCACCAGGACCGGCCCTCCGGCAGGAAGAAAGCAAGGCAGCACCATGCACGACATCCGGACCGTCACCGGCCCCCTCGCCCCCGCCGCCGTACGGGGCCCCGCGCTCGCACACGAGCACCTGGTGCTCGATCTGCGCCGGGGCACCGACCGGGCAGCGGTGCTCGACAGCCGGCACACCGACGCGGTCACCGGCGAACTCGCGGCGCTGCGCGAGGAGTCCGGGCTGTCGCTGGTCATCGAGCTGAGCTGCCGGGGCATGGGCCGCGATGTGGCGGCGCTGGCCCGGATCTCCAAGGACTCCGGCGTCCCGGTCGTCGCGGCCACCGGCTGGTACTACGAGCCGTTCCACCCTTCCGAGATCGGCGACGCCGGCGTCGAGGAGCTGACCGGCACGCTGGTGCGGGAGATCACCGAAGGCATCGGTCCGGAGGGCATACTCCCCGGCGTCATCGGAGAGGTCGGCAGCCACGGTGACCGCCCCAGCGAGCCGGAGGTCCGTGTGCTGAAGGCGGCCGCGCGGACCGCCGTGGCCACCGGGCTCTCAGTGGCCACCCACGCCCAGCTCGGCCGGGGTGGCCCCGCGCAGCTGGCGCTGCTCACCGCCGAGGGACTGCCGCCCCACCGGATCTGCATCGGCCATCAGGACCTGCTGGACGACTCGGGTGTGCACCAGGAGCTGGCGGAGCGGGGGGCGTACGTCGCGTTCGACACGGTCGGCAAGGAGAGTTACCAGAGCGACGCGGTCCGGCTGCGGCTGCTGCTGGAGCTGGTGGCGGCCGGGCATGCGGACCGGGTGCTGCTGAGTGGCGACATCTCCCGGCACGGCTATCTGCGGGACGAGGGCGGACAGGGGTACGGCCATCTGTTCCGGTCCTTCCTGCCGCGGCTGCGGGCGGCAGGGGTGGACGACGGCCTGATCGAACTGATGACCCGCCGCAATCCGATTCGCTTCCTCACCGGAGCGCGCACAGAGGAGGCGGCCTGAGATGCCCACACAGGAACGGCCCGCCGGGCAGCGGCCGGGGGCCGGGCTCGACTCCGGAGCGGCCTCGTTGCCGAAAACTTCTCCCTTGCCGAAGACCTTCCCCTTGCCGACCGTGCCGCTGACGGACGCCGTCGCGCGGCAGCACCGACTGCTGGAGTGCGTCGCTCGGCACTTCGAGGGAGAGCAGCTCTTCGAGGCGGACGCCGGAGTCATCCCCGGGCTCGGCCGGCCGCATACGACCGCGCGAGTGGAGGCCGTGCTCGCCGACTTCTTCGGGGCGGAGGACGCCGCCCTCGTCCAGGGAGCGGGTACCGGTGCGATCCGCGCCGCGCTCTCCGCGGTGCTCGGCGCGGGTGATCCGATCCTCATCCACCGCGCACCGGTCTACCGCACCACTGCCGTCACCCTGCGCGGCCTGGGCGTGGCGGTGACGGAGGTGGACTTCAACAACCGTTCGGCGCTGGTGGAGGCGCTGGACAGCGGGCGGTTCTCCTGGGCGTACGTGCAGCACACCCGGCAGCGGCTGGCCGACTCCTACGATCCCGGTGAGGTGCTGGTGGCGTGCCGCGCGGCCGGGGTGCGCACGGTCGTCGACGACAACTACGCGGTCATGCGCGTCCCGGAGAGCGGGGTCGAACTGGGCGCCGACGCCTCCTGCTTCTCACTGTTCAAGCTGCACGGTCCGGAGGGTGTCGGGGCCGTGGTGGGCTCGGCCGACCTGGTGTCGCGGGTGCACGCGGACAACTACTCCGGAGGCGGTCAGGTCCAGGGGCACCAGGCGCTCGACGCGTTGCGCGCGCTCACCCACGTACCGGTGATGTGGTCGTTGCAATCGGCGGTGGGCGCGGAGGTGGCCGAACGGCTGGCGGCGGGTGAGGTCCCGGGCGTCGCCGAGGTCCGTATCGCCAATGCCCAGGACCGCTGTCTGCTGGTGCGGCTGGACCGGCCGGTGGCTCGCGAACTGCCCACGGTGGCCGCGCGGTACGGGGCTGCGCCCTATCCCGTCGGCTCCAATTCGCGTTATGAGATCGCCCCGTTGTTCTACCGCATGTCGAGCTCGTCCCTGGAGGACGCACCGGAGCTCGCGGAGTGGACCGTGCGGATCAATCCCATGCGCGCCGGCGCGGATCTCGTGCTCGACATCTTGCGCCGAGCGCTGCGCGACCTTCGTGAGACAGGGGGCTGACCGTGTTCCTCGACGCCGTCCTCCACCGCAATCCGGAGCTGGTCGCGTTCGCGGCCGAGTTGCACGACTCCGGGGCCATTCCGCCGGACACGTACGTCATGGACCTGGACGCCATCGAGTCCAATGCCGAGCTGCTGGCCCGGGAGGCGGACCGGCTCGGTCTGTCGCTGTGGTTCGTGGTCAAGCAGATCGGCCGCAATCCGGAGCTGATCGAGGCCATCGCGCGGCACATCCCGCGGTTCGCGGCCATCGATCCGCCCGAGGCCCGCATCCTGCACGCCGCGGGCGCACAGGCCGGCAACCTCGGCCACCTCGTCCAGATCCCTTCCCGTGCGCTGCCCGAGATGCTCGCCTGGCGTCCGGAGACCGTCACCGTCTACGACCTGGCGAACGCCCGAGCCGTCTCGGAGACCGCCACCCGGCTCGGATTCGTCCAGGACGTACTGATCCGCCTGGAGGGCACGGCCGGTGCGGTGTATCCGGGGCAGGAGGGGGGAGTACGGCTCGGTCGGGCTGCCGACGGCCCGGAACGTACGGATGGCCGGAGCGGTGCAGACGTCCCGGACTGTGCGGATGACCTGGGCGAAAGCCGTGCCCCGGACGGTGCGGAGGGTCGATGCGGTTCCGCAAGGGGTCAGACAAGGGGTCAGAGCGGTCCGGGCAGTCCGGGCGGTCCTGTCGACGACCGAACCGGTCAGGACGGTACGGACGGCCCGGAAGGTGCGGATGGCCCGAGCGGTGCAGACGGCGGCCCAGAGGGGCCCGACGGGCTGGATGCGTTCGTCGCGGAGGTCGAGCGGATGCCGGGGGTCCGGGTGGCCGGTGTCACGGCGTTCCCGTGTGTGCTGTGCGATCCGGATACGGGTGAGCCGCGGCCCACGGCCAACTTCGCGCTGGCGCGTGCCGCCGTGGAGCGGCTCGCCGCTCGTGGTTACACGGATCTCAAGCTGAGCGCGCCGAGCGCCACATCGATGGCCACCCTGCCGCTGCTGGCGCGGCTGGGCGCGACGCACGGGGAGCCGGGCCACGCCCTCACCGGCACCACGCCGCTGCACGCGGTGGACCACGCACAGCCGGAGCAGCCGGCGTACGTGTACGTGAGCGAGGTCGCCCATACGCTCGCCGACGGCCGGCCCGCGTTGTACGGCGGCGGGTTCTACGCCCGGGGCGGTGCCAGGGAGGCGCTGATCCCGCGTACCGGGGCTCGGCTGCGGGTCGAGGACGCCCCCGCCGCGAACATCGACTACTACCGGCTGCTCGCCCCCGGGGACGCGCGGGTGGGTGACACCGCCGTGCTGGCCTTCCGCACCCAGATCTTCGTCACCCGCAGCAGCGTGGCCGTCGTGTCCGGGCTGTCCTTGGGTGCGCCGAAGCTCAGCGGCCTCTACGACCCGTTCGGGAGGCCCCACTGACCGGCCACCGCCGCCCGGCAGGCGGCCCCGCTCCCCCGTCGTTCCCTCCGTAATCCCTACGTGCTCCACCAGACTCGGACGCCAGGAACCGCCATGAGCAAGATCGTCATCCTCGTCGTCGACGGCTTCGGCATCGGCGCGATGCCCGATGCCGGTGCGCTGCGCCCCGGCGACGTGCGGGCCGACACCCTCGGCCACCTCCTCGACCACCACCGTGCGACGACCGACCGCCCCCTGGAGCTGCCCGCGCTCGGCGCGCTCGGGCTGGGCTCCGTGCATCCGCATCCGGATCTCGCGCCGCGCCCCTCGCTGCCGGTCGCGGCCGGCCGGGCGGCGCTGGGCTACCCGGGCGCGGACACGTACGCCGGGCATCAGACGATGATGGGCGCCGACTTCAGCCGGGTGACGGTGGCCCGGCTCGCCGAGCACCTCCAGGAGGTGACCGCGGCACTGCGGGCGGCCGGGCACCGCACGGAACCCCTCGACGGCAAGCCGCTGCTGATGGTCGACGGGCAGGTGCTGGTGCACGACAACCTGGAGGCCGATCCGGGTATCAACTGGAACGCCTCGGCGCGGCTGGGTGAGGCGCCGTTCGCACAGGTGCTGGCCGTGGCGCGGGTGGTCAGGTCGGTCGCACCGGTCGCCCGGGTGATCGCGGTGGGCGGCCACGCCGACGGGCCGCTGCCCGGGTTCGTACGGCACGGGGAGGCCGGCACGGTCGGGCTGGACACCCCGGCCAGTGGCTTCTACCGCAACGGCGGGCTGGAGGTGCGGCATCTGGGCGCGCCGCTGGACCACACCCGGCAGTTGCCCGAGGCCGCCGCCCGGGCGGGCGTGCCCGTCACGCTCGTCGGCAAGGCGGCCGACATCCTGGCCTGCGATGCGGCAGTGCGCCGGCCGGCGGTGGACACCGATGAAGTACTGGGGCACACGCTGGACGCGGTGCGCGCGGCCGGGCGGGGCGAGGGGACGAGCGCGTGGCCGGAAGGACCGGTACTGGTGGTCAGCAATGTGCAGGAGACCGATCTGGCCGGGCACGAGCAGGATCCGGAGCGGTACGCGGCCGTACTGCGGCGTGTGGACGCGGGAATCGCGGCGCTGCTGCCGCTGCTCACCGCGCCCGGCGACCGCCTGATCGTCACCGGTGATCATGGCAACGACCCGACGATCGGGCACGCCTTCCACACCAGGGAGTTCGTGCCGGTGCTGATCCACCGTCCCGGCGCCGCGACCACCGAGCGGCTGCCGGACGCCGCGTCGCTGGCGGATGTGGGCGCCACCGCGGCCGTCGCGCTGGGCCTGAGCCCGGCCGGCCTCGCCAGCGGCACTCCACTGCCTTTGGAGTGTCTTATACGCGGCGCAGAGCCCGCACACGCCTCGCGCCCGGCCTGTGCCACGGAGGCCGCGGGCCCCGAGAGCTGCACGCGCTGACGGGGGCGGGAGCCGGACACGTACAGGAACCCACGTACGCGTACGGCCCCGGCCGGAGGGGTCCGGGCGGGGCCGTAGGGGCGGCAGGCGACCAGGGGTCGCGCGTCAGCCCATGAACTTCTTGAACTCCTCGGGGAGTTCGAAGTTCTGCGGGGCGTCCTGGCCGCCCTGCGGGAGACCGAGCGGGTTGCCGTTCTGGGCCGCCTCACGGCGGGCCGCTGCGGCCTCCTCCTCGGCCTTGCGCTTCATGGGGTTGCCGCTGCGCTGCTTGCCCTTGGCCTTCTTCTGCTGCTTCTTCTTCTTGGCGCCGCCGCCCATCCCCGGCATCCCGGGCATGCCCGGCATCCCCGGCATGCCGCCGCCCTGGGCCATCTTCGACATCATCTTGCGGGCGTCGAAGAAGCGCTCGACCAGGCTCTTCACGGCACTGACGTCGACACCGGAACCGCGCGCGATACGGGCGCGGCGCGAGCCGTTGATGATGGTCGGGTCCTGGCGCTCGCCCGGAGTCATCGACTTGATGATCGCGGCGGTGCGGTCCACGTCCCGCTCGTCCAGATTGTTGATCTGGTCCTTCATCTGCGCCATGCCGGGCAGCATGCCGAGCAGCTTGGAGATGGAGCCCATCTTGCGGACCTGCTCCATCTGGGCCAGGAAGTCGTCGAGCGTGAACTCCTTCGGGCCCTTCTGCAGCTTGGCCGCCATCTTCTCGGCCTCGGCCTGGCTGAAGGTCTGCTCGGCCTTCTCGATGAGCGACAGCATGTCGCCCATGCCCAGGATGCGGGACGCCATGCGGTCCGGGTGGAACGCGTCGAAGTCGTCCAGCTTCTCGCCGTTGGAGGCGAACATGATCTGCTTGCCGGTGACGTGCGCGATGGAGAGCGCGGCACCACCGCGGGCGTCGCCGTCGAGCTTGGAGAGCACCACGCCGTCGAAGCCGACGCCGTCGCGGAACGCCTCGGCGGTGTTGACCGCGTCCTGGCCGATCATGGCGTCGACGACGAAGAGGACCTCGTCCGGCTTGACCGCGTCACGGATGTCCGCGGCCTGCTGCATCAGCTCCTGGTCGATGCCCAGGCGGCCGGCGGTGTCGACGATCACGACGTCGTGCTGCTTGTCGCGGGCGTACTCGATGGAGTCCTGGGCGACCTTGACCGGGTCGCCGACGCCGTTGCCCGGCTCGGGGGCGAAGATCGCCACGTCGGCGCGCTCGGCGACGACGGAGAGCTGGTTCACGGCGTTCGGGCGCTGGAGGTCGCAGGCGACCAGCATCGGGGTGTGGCCCTGCCCCTTGAGCCAGCGGCCCAGCTTGCCGGCCAGGGTGGTCTTACCGGCGCCCTGGAGGCCGGCGAGCATGATGACCGTAGGCGGCTGCTTGGCGAAGCGGAGACGACGGGTCTCGCCGCCGAGGATCCCGATGAGCTCCTCGTTGACGATCTTGATGACCTGCTGGGCGGGGTTCAGCGCCTGGGAGACCTCGGAGCCGAGCGCGCGCTCCTTGACCTGCTTGATGAAGGCCCGGACGACGGGCAGCGCGACGTCCGCTTCGAGCAGGGCGATCCGGATCTCGCGCGCGGTGGCGTCGATGTCCGCCTCGGAGAGGCGCCCCTTGCCCCGGAGATTTTTGAAAGTACTCGCCAGGCGGTCGGAAAGCGTATCGAACACGGCGGTCGTCGATCCTCGGGGTCGGGGGTGGAGTCAATCGGCTTCTAGAGTATCCGCCCCACGGTACAGAACGTCCGGGCCTACCCGAAGAGACGGAGAGGGACGGGCTCACCGCGTGCGCCGGGCGCAGAACGGCGCTCCTCCCGGCCGCCCGGAAGCGCCCGGGACGCGGAGGACGCCGGGAGTGCCGGTGCCGGTACCGATGCCCGAGGTCCCCCGAGTACCGGAAGCACCGGAAGCACCGGGAGTACTGGGAGTACCGGAAGCGTCCGGTGGTTCTGCGTGGTGGCGGCGGTGCCGTGGGTCACTTCAGGGCTCGCTCCACAGCCTGGGCCACTTCCGTCGCGGTGTCGGGCGGAAGGGGGGAGCCGTCCCGGTCCGTGACGTAGAAGGCGTCCACCGCGTTGGCGCCGAGGGTGCTGACGTGGGCGCTGCGGACCGCGACGCCCGCGTCCTCCAGGGCGCGGCCGATCCGGTACAGCAGGCCCTGGGCGTCCTGCGCCCGTACCTCGATGACGGTGGCGGAGCGGGAACCGCCGGGCGCCACCGTCACCCGGGGCGGCGGCGCCTGGAGCCGGCGCGAGCGCCGTGCGTAGGCGCGTTCGCGCTCGGCAAGGCGGGCCGGGATGTCGAGCGTGCCGTCCAGAGCCCGTACGAGATCGGCGCGCAGCCGGACCGCCTGCGGCAGCGATCCGTACTCGGCCGCCACCCGCCAGCTGAGGAGCAGCAGCGGGCGGCGGGCGGCCGCCGAGCCCGCGCCCGTTGCGGACCGGGGCCCGGCCTCGGAGCGCGGGTCCGCCCCACCGCCCCTTTCCTGGTCGACCGTTCCGGACAGCTCCTCCGGCAGGGGCATGACGCGGAGGTCGGCAGCGCGGACGGTGAGGCGGTGCACGGCGAGTACGCCGGCGGTGGCGGGGAGGATGCCCGGGCGGTCCGGTACGGCGATGAGGAGTTCGACGCCGACCGGTTCCTGCGGCCCGGCGGAGTCCTGGGGCCCAGCGGATTCCGGGTGCTCGACCGGATCCGGGCGGCCTGTGGCGCCCGGGGTGCGGGTCGGCGCGTTACCGCCGGCCGATCGGGGTGCAGTGCCGCTCGGCGGTGGCTCCGGCGCCTCCATGGGCGGCTCGGCCCGGGTGTGCAGGGCGAGTACCGGTTCGCCGGTGCGCCACGCCTCGACGGCGAGGCGTTCCTGTTCCGCTGTGGGCTCCCACGGGGTGGGCGTGGTCGCGTCCGGTTCGCCCGCCAGCAGTCCGCCGACCCGTCGGACCAGGTCGGCGACCAGCCCCTCGCGCCAGCGGCTCCAGGCCGCGGGCCCGGTGGCCAGCGCGTCGGCCTCCGTGAGGGCGTGCAGCAGCTCCAGCGTGCCGGCCGAGCGGACCACCTGGGCGACCGAGCCGACCGTGGCCGGGTCGTCCAGGTCACGGCGGGTGGCGGTGTCGATGAGGAGGAGGTGATGGCGTACGAGGGTGGCGATGACGTCCGTGTCCTTGGCGTCGAAGCCGAGCCGGGCGGCCACGTCGCGGGCGATGGTCTCGCCGGACACCGAGTGGTCGCCGGGCCAGCCCTTGCCGATGTCGTGCAGGAGGGCCGCCATGAGGAGCAGGTCGGGGCGGTGGACGCGGCGGGTCAGGGCGGAGGCCCGTACGGCCGTCTCGACGAGGTGCCGGTCGACGGTCCAGCGGTGCACGGCATTGCGCTGCGGCCGGCAGCGCACGCGCTCCCAGTCCGGCAGCAGCCGCGTGATGATCCCCTCGGCCTCCAGCGCCTCCCATACGGGCACGGTGTGCGCGCCCGCTGCCGGTGCCGTGGCCAGCCGGCGGACGGCGTGCGGGGACAGCGACAGGCCCGCCTGGGCGGCGGCGGCCGCGGCGCGCAGGGGCAGCACGGCGTCGCGTTCGGGGCGGGCCGTGCGGGCCAGTACGGCCTCGCCGTCGTGCTCCACGACGCCCTCGGCCAGCGGCGAACGCTCGCCCTTGGCCGCCGCCCGCCCGCTCCTGCCGCTCATCAGCCCACGCAGCGAGGGCCGTACGGAGCGGGCGCGCAGCACACGGCCGACCTCACGCCAGGTGACGTCGCCGGCGTACGAGATCGTGCGCGCCGACTCGTACACCTGGCGCAGCAGGGTGTCCGCGTCGAGCAGGCCGAGGGCCGCCGCGACCTGGTCCTGCTCCTGGAGCGCGAGCCGGTCGGTGGCCCGGCCGGTGACCAGGTGAAGAGCGTCGCGTACGTCCAGCAGGCAGCCGCGGGCGTCCTCCAGGCCGGCCCGGGGGGCGTCGGCGAGCCAGGAGGCGGCGACCGCGCGCAGGGCGGTGACGTCGCGCAGGCCGCCTCTGGCCTCCTTCAGGTCGGGCTCGAGGAGATACTGCAGCTCGCCCTGCCGGTCGGCCCGGTCCAGGCAGAGCGCGTGGAGCTCCGGGAGGCGCTTGGGGGCGGCCTCGCGCCAGTCGGCGAAGCTCGCGGTGCGCAGGGCGGTGGTGAGGTCGGGGCTGCCGGCGAGGTGGCGGGCGTCGAGCAGGCCGAGCTGGGCCTTGAGGTCGTCGCGGGCGGTGCGGCGGGCTTCGGTGAGCGTGCGGACGGAGTGGTCCAGGTCCAGGCCGAGGTCCCACAGCGGATACCAGAGGTGGTCGGCGAGGGCCGCGACCTCTTGGGGTGATGCCTTGCCGTCGTGGAGGAGGAGCAGGTCGAGGTCGCTGCGGGGGGAGAGTTCGCCGCGGCCGTAGCCGCCGACGGCGACCAGGGCGGCGCCGCTGACGCCGCTGCGCGCTGCGGCGCGCTCGAAGAGTCCGGCCAGCCACTGGTCGGTGAGCCGGGCCAGAGAGGTCCGGCGTTCGGGGCCGGTCACGGCGGCGTCCTGGAGCAGTCGCAGCCGGGCGGCCGCGTAGCCCTCCTCGTCGGCGGTCCCCTCGGCCTTCGCCCCGCCGCCTCGGCCCTCGG
>NZ_NHSG01000172.1:0-2851 GCF_020024005.1 Streptomyces purpurogeneiscleroticus | reverse complement strand
CCCGGGAGTTGGAGCATCGCGTCACCGCGGCCGCCCGCCGGTACCACCACCGTCCCGCGGTGCAGGCCCCGCGTCCCCGCCCGTCCCTCCGGCGCGCCGAACGGCAGCGCCGCCACCGCGGCCGCGTCCTCCAGCGCGTCCAGCCGCAGCCCACGCGCCCGTACCCCGTGCACGTACTGCCGCTCGTGCAGCACCCCGCCCGTGATCCCCTTCGGCTCACCCAGCCGCGGCCCGTAGTTGACCCGCCCCAGCGACTCCACCCACAGCTCCGCCTCCGCCGGGCCCGGCACCGGCCCGAGCACGGCCTCCTCGGTGTCCAGCACCGGCCCCGGCACCCCGTCCACGAACGTCACCGCCCGGTCCCGCAGCCCACGGACCCGCAGCTCGTACGGCTCCCGCGGCCCCGGCACCGGGACCCGGTACCGCACCACCCCGCGATCCACGTCCAGCTCCTCGAACGTCGGCGGCACCCCCGACCGCACCTCGGGACCGCCCAGCCCGTCCAGTACCGCGTCCATCGGCGCCCAGCCCGTCAGCCGCACCGCCGCCGGCGCGCCCAGCACCGGCTGCGGCGCGGGCGGCTCGGGCAGCGGCCCGTCGGCGTACGGCGCCAGCACCTCGCGGAACCGCCAGAACTTCGCCGTCGGCCGGCCGCGCTCGTCGACGGGCGCGTCGTAGTCGTACGACGTCACGGTCGGCAGCAGCGCGCCGTCCTGCAGCGCACCGTCCCGGCTCGCCCCCGCCCAGCCGCCGAAACTCGTCCCGCCGTGCGCCATGTAGACATTCACCGACGCACCGCACTCCAGGATCTCCCGCAGCGTGGCCGCCGCGTCGTCCGCGTCCCGCGCGGCCTCTTTCCCCTCCGGCCCGGTACTCCAGTGGGAGAACCACCCGCACCAGAACTCCATGCACATCAGCGGCCCGTCCGGCCGGTGACGGCGCAGCGTCGCGAACGCCTCCCGCGCCCCGGACCCGAAGTTGACCGTCGCGAGCACGCCCGGCACGCTCCCGCCGGTCAGCATGTGGTCCTCCGGCCCGTCGGACGTGAACAGCGGCACCGTCACCCCGAACGCGCGCAGCCGGTCGGTGAGATGCGCGAGGTGGACGGCGTCCGAACCGTACGAGCCGTACTCGTTCTCCACCTGCACCATGATCACCGGGCCGCCGCGGTCGCACTGCCGCTCCACGACGTGCGGCAGCACTGCCGCGAACCAGGCGCCCACGGCTCGCAGATACTCCTCGTCACGCGTACGCACCCGCCGCCCCAGCGGCCCGGTCAGCCAGTGCGGCAGCCCGCCGTTCTCCCACTCGGCACAGATGTACGGGCCCGGCCGGACGATCGCCCACAGCCCCGCCCGCCGCACCGCGTCCAGGAACCGGCCGAGCGCGTCGAGACCGCGGAACTCCCCGGGGCGCGGCTCGTGCAGATTCCACGGCACATACGTCTCCACACAGTTCAGGCCCATCGCCCGCAGCATCGCCAGCCGGTGGTCCCAGTGCCCCTCGTGCACCCGGAAGTAGTGCAGCGCCCCCGACAGCAGCCGCACCGGCTGCCCGTCCAGCACGAACTCGCGCTCACCGATGGCGAATTCGTGCCGCGCGCCTCCAAGAGATCCGCCCGCCCTCACGCCACTGGCTCTGCCATCCGCCCTGCCATCCACCACGTCATCCGCCACGTCATCCGTCCCGTCGCTCCCGCCCGGCCCGCGTCGCGTCCAGCTCACCCTCTGGCGGGGCGGGCGGTCCATGGACAAAGATCGGCGTTGTTTGGACGGAACGTCCGCGTGTGCGGTGCGTGCAGTGCATGGGGTAGTCGCGTGTGCGGTGCGTGTGCAGTGCCTGGGGTGGTGGGGCATGGGGGCACGTGCGGTGCCGCGTCCGCGCCCGCGCCCGCGCGTCGGCGTTCCGTACGGAGCGGGCGGCCGGGGAAGGCGGCCGGCCTACGGAAGGAGCACGCGTGTACCGCACCTGGATGCGCTACTTCACACCGAGCCCGGTCCACCACCGGCTCGGCCTGGTCTGCCTCGGCGTCGGCCTCCAGCACGGCACGCTGCCCGCCGTCGGCCCGCGGACCCTCGACCACCACGTAGCCGTGATCATCCACGCGGGCAGCGGCTGGTACGCGAACCCCGACGGCACCCGGCACCCCGTCACCGCGCCCGCCCTCCTCTGGCTCACCCCCGGCGTCCCGCATCACTACGGCGCCGACCCGGACAACGGCTGGGACGAGAGCTTCGTCGACTTCACCGGCCCGGCCGCCACCACGTACACCGAACTCGGCTACATAGAACCCCGCCCCGACCGGCCGCTCGTCCCGCTCGCCGACACCGCGGCCGCCCGCGCCGCCATCGGCCGCATCGCCCGCGCGGCGCGCCGCGGCAACCCCCTCCTGGAGGTCGAGACCTCCGCCGCGGTGCACGAACTGCTCGTCGCCCTGCGCCGTGCCCGCGCCGACACCGACGCCGACGGCGACCCGGTCCTGCAGGCCCTGGCCCGAGACGCGTTCCTGCCGCTCTCCGTCGCCGAACACGCCGCCCGGCACGGCATGAGCCCCGCCGAACTGCGCACCGCCGTACGCCGCGGCGCCGGCTGCAGCCCCAAGGACTACCTCCTCGGCATCCGCCTCGGCCGCGCCAAGGAACTCCTCGCCGCCACCGAACTCCCGGTCGCCGCGGTCGCCCGCCGCGTCGGCTACGACGACCCCGCCTACTTCAGCCGCCTCTTCACCAGAAGAGTCGGCACCGCCCCGGTCCGCTTCCGCACCCAACAGGGCCGCACGGTCCCGGGCGGCTGGTCCACCCGCATCCCGGACCCGAATGACCCGCCGGTGGTCAGCGGGGCGGGGTGAGCG
>NZ_NHSG01000171.1:0-26226 GCF_020024005.1 Streptomyces purpurogeneiscleroticus | reverse complement strand
CCCTCTTCCCCTCGCACCGCCCGCCGTACCGGCCGTGTCACCCCGTGGGCCGGACGGCGGGCTCGGAATCCGGATCGGCATCGGCCGCCCCGTCCGCCGGCCCGCCTCCGGGCCCGGAGCCACGGATCCCGCCCACCAACTGGCGCACGGTCCGTATGAGCTCGACCGGCTCGAACGGCTTGGCGAGGAAGGCGTCCACCCCGACGGCTTCCCCGTTGCCCACCTCCAGCGGCGTACACGCGCTGATGATGGCGATGGGAAGCTCCCTGGTCCGCGGATCGGCGCGCAGTCTCTCGGCAGTACGCAGTCCGTTCAGCCGCGGCATCATGACATCGAGCGTCACCACATCAGGACACACGTCATGCACGATGTCGAGGCACTCGGCACCATCAGCCGCGGTCACGACCTCGAAGCCCTCCAGCTCGAGATTGACCCTGATCAACTGCCGGATGACCTTGTTGTCGTCGACGACAAGGACCCGGCCGGACAAGCCAGGCACATATTGAGACTAGGCGCGTGCCACCTGCTGCGTCCGGGCTTTCCCCACTTCCGCCCCGTGCGAGGGACCTTTCGCCGATCACCCGGGCCACCCCGCCCCGATGCGCTACGGCCACCCACCACTTCCCGAAACCCGTTCATGACCACCCCCTCCGAGCTGGTAGTGTTCTACCCGTCGCAAGCGCACAGCGCCCGACACGCCCCCGTAGCTCAGGGGATAGAGCAACGGCCTCCGGAGCCGTGTGCGCAGGTTCGAATCCTGCCGGGGGCACTTCGCCTGGACCAGCGTGATCACCCCGCTGACCAGCCCAAGTGCCACAAACAAAGGGCCGGACCCAGTCCCACTGGGTCCGGCCCTTTGTCATTGTTTCGCGCTGATCGCGATAGAGCCGCGATAGACGCCGACAGCGCTCTACCGGCTAGCTACGTCCTTGATCGCCAGCAGGGCAAGGTGCGGCACAACCGCGGTCGCTTGCTCCAGCAGATGTTCAACAGCGTTAGCTGACGGCGACCGGTCGATGTCGATGGTCGCGGCCCATGCCTCGGGTTCGTAGCGCGCGAGGATCGACAGACCGAAGAGAACCGCCCACCAGGCAAGCAAGGGATGGATCGGTTCGGACATGCTGCCCAGCTTGGGAAAGGCATAGAAGTCCCGGGAGCCTCGGTACTCCGTGGCACGAGCCAAAGCTTCCTCAGCCCCCTCCTCATGCCGGGCGGCGCGACCCAAGCGCGAAGGCAGAAAGATCTCTAGCTCCTCTCCGGGCCTGTCGTCACGCGCCTTCCAAATGATTGAGTCGGGCACGTCAGGCGTATGTGACCAGCCGGCCAACGACGGGTAGTGCCCCAGGAACTCATCCAGGCGAGCTGGATCTTCCTCTGTCTTGTCCCGAACTAACGAGGGCACAGGAAGAAGCGACAACCTGCACCACCGCTTCTCTTCGCGGTGTACCAGAGCGACGGGAGCGAAGTGCAAAACAGGTACAGATCCCGAACCTGGCAGGACCACCGACTGCGCTTCTGGCAGAAGCGGCCAGAGTTCACCCAGCGCCAGCCTCTCCTTGGCAGGCAGAGGCTCAGCTCCTATCGCACGCGCAATGCCCACGAACGCCCCCCTCGCGTGAGGCTCCACTTCCACGTGACAGAGCCCAAGACTCGTGTCGAGGTTCCGTGTCCCGATACCGTGCGCCTTGAGTCTCCACTCGCCGTCATGCAAGAGCGAGGAAGCCGCTGCAATAGCCCTTCCGAACTGCGAGAGCGAGTAGAAGATCTGGACTGGGCGAGTGGCTGGCCCAGCGCCTTCTGCAGCTTCCATGAACTCCTGCGCTTGCTCCAACGCTGCGGTAAAGACTGAGCGCCGATCCGGGACAGCTTGCGCCGGCCCCTTCACCCCTGTACGAAGCCCTCGCAGTTCCCGCCACACCTGCTGACTGTTTGGCAGCAGCAGCTCTCCCCAGGTTTTCACGATCCCCCAGTTGCCAGATTGATGAGAGCGCAAGCTACACCGAGACGGCTACGTGCCACTAGGTATATGTCAGAGGCTGGCGAGGTGACCGAAGGCTGTCGGAGCGTGCCTCAGGACTCACCTCACTCTTCTGACCAGCCGAGCTCCTTCTCGATCTTCTTATTCATGACGTCCTCTTGCCCGTAGATGCAACCCTCGTAGACACGGTGGATGACCTCGGGCGAGTTGCCCACCCGGCGTGCAACTTCCGCCACCGGTACCCCGGCGTTCAGCCACGTCGTGATGCACGTGTGTCGCAGATCGTATGGACGTCCTCCGAGGATGGTTGCCCGTAGGTCCGGCGGCAGCGCAAACTCCCGCGCGTCCCGCCACACACGCCAATACGTGCTACTACCCACCAGACCACCCCTCTCGTTCGTGAAGAGGCGTCCGTCCTCGGCCGTGCCGAACTCCTTGAGGTGAACGCGGAGCATGGCCACTAGCGGTGGCGGGATGGGGACCGGCCGATCCTCTGCAGCCTCCCTGGACTTCAGCCCGCGCCGTTCGTGGCGCTCACCCGTGTCGGTCCACTTCTTGCCCGAGACCGGCCGGGTCTCGCGAAGGGTAAGAGTGCCCCAACCCTTATCCGGGAGGTAGCAGTCAGTTTTGCGGAGTCCGACTGCCTCGCTCGGACGGAGCGCGGCAAAATACATGACCGCATAGAATGCCACGAGGCGGCGTCCCTTCCTCCTCGACCAAGTGCCGATGTACGAGACTGCCGCGAGCAATTGGGCAGCTTGCACCTTGTTCACGAGCACGCGCGGGTCCACGCGATCCGATGCTGAACGCTGAATCCTCTTGATCGCCGAGAGCGGGTTCTCTGCGAGGCCCCCCCTTTCCACGGCGTACTCGACAGCGGTGTTCAGAGCTCGTCGCCTGCGTCGGGCGGTCTCGCCAGCCGCTGGGGAGCCATCGAGTTTGAAGGCGAGCCGGTATCGCACATCCCTGAGAGTCCGCGGTTCTGCCAGCGAAGACACCGGAAACGCTCGCGTACGAATCCAGTCGTATGCCTCCTCCAACTCAGCCGGCGGCTCCTCCCCCGCGTGCTTCGGGATAATCGCCCACCGAAAGGCGAGCCGGAGTTCCTCCGGAGGAGGCACTCGCCTTTCCTGCGGCACCATGGCGAGGGTCACGGCGGCGAGACCGTCGGCGATTCCCTCGCGGGTCTTGGCTGCGCTGGTCGACCAACGCAGGGCCATGTACTCCCGGCAAAACTCCAACCAGGACAGCTCCTCCCGGATCTGTGCAGTCGCGGCACGCACTTCGGACTCGGGCAGGCCGTCTGCGACGCGGAATGCTTCACCACGACGCATCGCCTGCCACAGCTCCGACCTGCGACTCTCTGCGAGGGCTGTTGTGGCGAACGTAGCGCTACTGACCTTGCCGCCTACCTTCCAACGGAGTTGGTAGGGGCGGGTTCGGCTCTGTACCTTTGCCACCTTCCACAGGCGCACATCGAGCGAGAAGCCCTGCGGGGCCGATTCGCCGGCCTCCCCAATCCCGTTGCCAGTCACCTTGGTCACGCGCCTTCCTCCAACGTTTCCAGCCAACGCTCCAGCTCGGACCGGCGAATGCGCACGGAACCGTTCGGCAGCCTGATGGACTTAGGACCTTTCTTGCACTGTCGCCAGCGGTAGAACGTCGACCGCGGCACGCCGATCTCTTCGATGACTTCCGGGATGGTCAGCTTCTCGTCGCGGGCCTTTGCCAACGACTCCTCCTTGGATGCAAGTCCGGGCGGAGCGCTAAGGATGGATAGGGCGTTAAGCCGTCTGACCTGGTTCTTTGCGGGGTCGGTATGGGGTGGAGGAAGTGGGGCGATAAGTTCTGCAGCGTCGAGCGACGTGCTTATCGCCCGCCAAGCGCTCCCCTTACCGCTCCGGTGTCTCTGCAGGTCAGCGCGCTTACCAGCCTTCTCGGTCTTTCCGCGCTCAGCCCGCGTAGGTCAGGACCGTGGTGGGGCGGCCGCCTGTGGGCTTTTGGTGGCGGCTGTAGCCGGGCAGGTCGAGCAGCTCGGCGGCGAGGCGATCCCGCTCGGCTCGCGTGGTGTTCTTGAACAGGCGGCGGATGCGATCGGCCGTGAGCCCGTCGGGGCCAGCGGCGCGGACGGCCTCGGCGAGCTTGTTCACCTTTGGGTCGCCGGTGGTGTCGCCGAGGAGGTGAACGGCCGAGGCGCGGGCGTAGTTGAGCAGTTGCCAGGTGGCTCGCATGTGGGTTTCGGAGATGGTGTCGGTGTGGTCGCACAGGGCGTAGACCATGGCGACCCGCTGGACGTACGGGGCGGCGCGGGCGGTGAACTGGGCGATGACTCCGCCGGCGGAGTCATCGCTGAGGGCTGGGTAAACCTGGTCGCAGTACAGCTCCCAGGCACCAGGGCTGAACTTCACCTCGTCGACACGAGCGGCATCCTCCAGGACGGTTCGCCAGCCGGAGGCGAGGTTGGCCACCAGTTCCGGGCTGGCGCCGCGCGATCCCGGCAGGATGAGGTTGCGGTGGCAGAAGATCGGCAGGAAGCGGTTGTACGTGCCGCCGGCCATCTCCGAGTCCTGCATCTTGGCCCGGAACTCCTCCGGGGTGATGTGCCCCAGGATCGCGATGTGGGGGTCCGTGGCCTTGAGCGAGTCGCGGACCATCGAGCCGAGGGAGTCGCCGTCCCATGCTTGCCGCAGTACGCCGGGGAGGGAGCTGCCTTCGCGGCGGCCGCGGCTCATGGTGACCGCGTACTCCGACTCCAGAACCCACAGCCGTTTGTCGATGCTGGCGTGCGAGGCGTCGTCGCTGTCGTCGTCCTTGACGTACTCGATCAGGCCCTCCCCGGAGTTCAGCCCGCGTGGGGTGTGTTCGGGGCCGAAGAAGTCCGGCAGGGCCTCGGCGAGCACCCGCCGCGCGGTCGACGTCGCCGAGCCCTTCCGGCCCGACGACGTGGGGCCGATTGTCAGGGCCCAGATCAGGGTGGGGTGGCGGTCGTTGCCGATCATCAGGTGCGGGCGCCGGCCGATGACCGCACCGGCCGCGGAGAGGAGGTTGGCCAGTACCGCGATGGGGTCCGCCTCGGTGGTGGGGTCCAGCTCGCGCACCGTGTCGCCCAGCCAGCCACAGAAGACGTCCGGGTGTGGGGTGGGCCCCGGCCGGTGCGGGCGGTGGAGGCCCGGCCGCCGGTCGTACAGCGGATTGGGCGGTCCGCTCGGTGCCGCGTCGTCGTCGGACGGTTCGGTGGGGCGGGCCGTCAGCTCGGTGATCTGCCGTAGCACCGTGGCGCGAAGTTCCTCGGCGTCGGTGTCCGGGGCGGAAGCCGCCTGTACGAGACGCGTACCGGCTTCGATCAGGCGGCGGCGTTCGGCCTTCTCCCGCACGATCTCCGCGTAGTACTCGGCGTTGGCCGCGGTCGGTACGGCCTGGACGAGGGTGTGGAGGTAGGACGCTCCGCCGACCCTGCCCAAGTCTCCGCGCTTGCCGAGGTGGTCGGCCACGGTGATCGGGTCGGCGGACTGCCCACGGTCGTACAGGTCGCAGATCGCGCGGTGGATCGTCTCGTGCGCGGGCCGGTAGAAGTCGCCCGGGTCCGTTGTTCCGATGACGTCGGTGATTGCCTGGGGGGTCAGCAGCATGGCGCCCAGTACTGACTGCTCGGCTTCGAGATCCTGGGGAGGCGTGGAGCCGGCCAGGGGGGCGAGGTCGCCGTGGAGAGACCGCACATTGTCGTACGGTGCCGGTGCGGCCTCAGGTGACATGATGGGTGTCTCCTGTTCTGTCTTCGGACGGGCAGGGAGAGCCGGGGCGGCGGCATGTCCTTGCACGGGAGTGCCGCCGCCTCGGCACATGAAGAGGAAGAGCTAGGCCGCGGTCATCCGGCGCCAGGCCACGTATTCCTGGCGGACGTACGGCCGGTAGCTCGGGTCCCATAGCGAGGAGTCGGGTGGGATCGGGCCGTTGCTCGTGGCGAACGGTCCGCCGCCGCGTTCCCGGTCGTACTGAGCGAGCCGGTGAGCCGCCCTGGCGGCGAGGGTGTCGGCCTCCGCCATGGCCTCGGGGATGCTCTCCTCCTCAGCCTCGCGAATGGCGAGCCGGTCCAGTAGCGCGGCCTTACGGAGCCAGAACTCCCGGCTCAGCCGCGTGCCGGAAGCATGGGTGGCCACCTGGTCGGTGACCCAGGTCATTTCGGCGAGGAGGTGCGGGGCGTCGGCGTACGCATCGATGGACGTGGTGGGTTGGTGCACAGGCGGTCCCTACAGGTTGTGGACGGCGTCGACGACTGCGGCGGTGAGCTGGTTGACCTGGTGGGCGATGCCGGTGGAGGCGAGGTAGAAGCCGAACATCACGGCGATGAAGGCGGAGCCGTAGCCGAGGGTCTTGGAGCGGAGCAGGAAGATCAGGACGAGACCGAACAGGGCGACGAGGGAGACGGTGACAGCCATGGGAATCTCGCTTCTGGTCGGCGAGGGCGGCGGGCTAAGCTGCCCAGGCCCTCGGGTGCTGGCCAATTTGAGGGTTTTTTCCGGCGATCGCGCCTGCCTGGCTCCTCGGAGCGGGGTCCGTCTCATGACGGGCGATCGCCGGTTTGTCACGCGGTCCGTTGCTCGCGGTGAACGGCGAGATCTTGTGACCGGTGAACTACTGGGCTGCCGAGGGTCAGCGGGTGCCGGTGCGGTAGATGTGGGACGCGATGTTGAAGAGGTGGCGGCCGATCCGTATGCGCTTGCGGTCGCCGTGGCAGCGGCGGCAGAGCTTGCCCGGCCGCAGGCGGCCCTTCCGGTCCTTGATGAGCTGGAAGCCGAAGCCGCGGCACTTGCGGCAGTTGCCGAACGGGCTGACCGCGCAGAGCGCGGCGTAACACAGCGTGTAGCCGATGAAGAGCGTGATAGCAGCAGACGTCAGGGTCATTGCGGGTCCTCTCTGGCGTTTTCAAGGCACGCTGGAAGGAGGCCGCTATCCGCTAGCAGCCTGGTCAGGGTGGGGATGGGGCGCTAGCGGGGCCGCTAACGTTAGCGAGGGTTGCTGCTAGCGCTAGCGGCCCCGGAGCGTCATCCGGCGTCGCGGTTTCCGTCACGCTCCGCGACTGCGGCGGTGATGTGGGCGCGTTCCAGGCCGCGCCGGTTGACGACCTTGCCGTTGATGCGGCGGCCGATCTGGACGGTCTCGATGCCGTACGGCTTGAGCGCCGCGGTGAGCTGCTCGGCGGCCCACTCGCCGTAGACGTCGGGCCGCAGCTCCGCCAGGCGGGCCACCACCGTCTCGCTCCACACCTTGGCTTCCTCGACCGGGATGACGCCGAGCAGGTCGCGGAGCAGGTCGTAGGGGGTCACGGCGGCTTCCGGTTCTTCGCCGAGTGCGTGGCCGGAGAGGGCGCCGGCGTCCTCGCGGGCTTTGCGGGCCCGCAGCGCGATGTTGTCCGCGCCGACGCTGTCGACGTAGGTGGAGGCGACGATGCGGGCGTCCGCGCCTTCGCCGACGAAGTAGTGCACGCCCTTGTCGGCCCAAGAGAACATCGTGGCCCGTACGCCGCGCTTGTAGGCGGAGGTGCCGAGGACCATGTCGTTCTCCAGTTGGCCCATGACCTTCAGGCACCAGCGGGCCGAGGCGTTGGCGGAGATGCCGGTGGGCAGGGCCTTGGCGTCCGGGCGCTGGGTCGCCAGCAGCAGCACGATCCCGGTGGCCGGGCCGCGCTTGACCAGGTCGGTGGCGATCTCCTCGAACTCGTCCTTGTACTTGGGGTGCTCGAAGAGGACTTGGCACTCGTCCACCCCGACCACGATCGGGTGCAGACCGAGTTCCTTCTTGTCCGCCAGCTCGCTCGTGACCTTCGATTCCGGGCAGATGTCCCGCGGCAGCGACCGGATCATCTTGGTGCGGCGCCGCAGCTCCTGCCGCAGTTCGCGGAAGTCGCGGAGGGCGTACTCGATGACCTCGTCATCGTCGCCAGCGCCGTGGCGGTGGGAGACGCGGTCGCCGACCGGGTCCAGGTCGCCGGTGCCCTTCATGTCGTAGGTGTGCAGCTCGGCCCGCGGATCCAGGGCCGCGATCAGCAGCAGGAGGCGGAGCAGGAACGTCTTGCCCATGCGCGGGATGGCGCCGATGATCCCCGCGATGTACATCAGCGTGACCTCGACCCACCGGCCGCGCGGGTCGGTGCCGAACGGCACCGGCTTGAAGAGGTCCACGGTGCCGCTGGTCAGCAGCGGCCACTTGGGCTTCTTGGCCTTGGACATGTCCTGATCGCCGACCCACAGCACCAGGCGGCCGGTGTGGTCCTCCGGTACCGCCTCGGGCCAGACACAGCCCAGCGGGCGCCGCAGGCCGGAGGCGAGCTTGTCGCGGCGGTCGATGACGTCGGTGACGGTCACGCCGTACGGGAGGTCGCCCTCCGCCCGCCAGCCGGGGCCGTCCCGGGTGATCGGCGCGGTGAACGCGAAGCCGTCCCGGCCCTTGGACTGCGCCTGGTTGATGGCCGGGATGCCCAGCGCCCCCAGCGCGCGCAGCACAATGTTGCTGGTGAGTTTGGGCGCCTTGGATGTCTCGACGGCGCGGGTGATGACCGGGGCATCCGCCTCGGTGCCGGCCACCCCCAGCGCGAGGATCAGGGCACCGAGGGACACGGTCTGCAGCCATCCGGGCGCCAGCACGTACAAGGCGAGTGCCGTACCGAGGCCGACCAGGGAGCCGATGAGGGCGACGAGAGTGCGCAGACGTACGCGGCCGTCGCGCTGCCGGGAGAGCTTAAGGTACTCGACCGCGTCCTCCCGCCGCACCGCGGCCAGGCGGACCGCCTCGCCCTCCCTGTCGGCCACCCACCGCATCGTCCCGCCCAGGAAGCGAGCCGTGCCGCGCGGCGACTGGAAAGCCAGCCGGAGGCCATAGATGGGGGTGCGGACGCCGTGGTAGGCGGCCATATGGCCGTAGTACCCGGCCACCCATCGCGTCGCGGTGGTCAGCTCCTGCCGGGAGCGCAGCCAGCCGGGCAGCACCGGCCGACGCTTGGCGCCGGACAGTCGGGCCAAGAAGCCGGGACCGGCCGGTTCTGGGCCGTCGACCGGCACCACCGCTTCCGGGTCACCCGAAGCCCCGGACGCGGTACGGGCGTGGCGGGCCTTGTTCAGGTCGACGATGTCCGCGCCGGAATCGGACTGGTCGGAATCAGACTCCAAGTCCGCCTCCAAGCGGCGGAACAGTTCGTTTTCGTCCTCATGCTTCAATGCAAATGTCCTTCCGATGCCGTGAGGGACGAGTGGGGCGGCCGGTCGCTTGGCCGTGGACGGCCGCCCCACATCAGGACGTCAGGTCGGTCAGGTCAGCCAAGGCCCCGCGTACAGGTGCGCGAGGGTTTGGCGGTCGTGCAGCGGACCAGTCAGGCGCTGAGCTCGAGCACCGCGGCGATGACGGCGTCCTCGAAACCGCTCTCCTCGGCCAGCCGCCGGCGTGCCGCGCGGATGCGATCACCGCCCCACGTTTCGCCGAGCCCGTACGACTTCGCGAGCTCGACCGGGTCCGGCGTGCGGTTGTCCAACAGGGCCGCGGCAGCCTCGCGTTCGGCCTTCTCCCTCTGCGCCGCGCGCACTTCGCGAGGGATACGCACCTCGTTCTGCGAGGTACGGTCATCAGAATTCGAGGCGCGGCCGTGGCCGGCTTTCGAGGCGCTTTCCGAGGTGGTCCGCGTGTGCCTCATCCGGTCGCGGTCGGAGCGGGAGCGCCGTGCGGCTGCGGCCTCACGCTTGGCCCGCTCGTTCTCCTCATGGGCTCTGGCCTCGGCTTCCGCCTTGATGCGCAGCCTTTCGCGTTCGGCCTCCCGATCACGTTCAGCGGCCTCGATCTCGGCCTGGACCCGGCGTCGCTCGGCCTCACGCCGCGCCGCTCGTTCCTCCTTCTCGCGTTCGATGCGGTCCAGTTCGCGAGCCTTCTCGATTTCTGCCTGCTTGGCCTCGCGGGAGAGGCGCGCAGCGTGTTCGCGCTCCTCGCGCTCGGCCTCACGCTGTGCTTGTTCTCGTGCCAACCGAGCCTGATCGCGAGCCTCTTCGCGCTCCGCTTCCTGAGCCCGCTCGCGCTCCTCTCGAACCTTTCGGGCGCGGGCCTCGCGCTCGGCGGCTGCCGCATCCTGATGCGCCTTGATCGTGAGGCGATGCTCTGCGGTCTTCCGCGCGAGGTAGGTGCGGTACCCGGCCGATGCCTCGGCCAAGGTGATGAGGAGAAACGGTGCGACCGAGTGGAGCAGCAGCCCGCCGGCGTCCGCGTGTACCGGGACGATACGGAAGTCGTCGTCCGGGTACAGGCTCTGCCAGCAGTTCATGATCCAGGTGGACAAGCCGGCGAACCAGCGGAGCATGAACGGCCAGCCGCTCGGCCGGTAGCCGCCTTGCTCGGCCAGCACTCCGTCGACGTACAAGACGGTCAGGAGAGCCAGCGACGCCAGTGGATCGAGCATCCACGCGACCCAGCCCGGCACGTCATGCTCGGTGGCGAACCGGGTGACGTTGATGCAGGTGAACACCAGCGCCCCGAAGCCGAGGACCAGCAGGGAGCGGGTCACGAGCTGACCGATCCGCTCCAGCTGCTCGATCGCTCTTCGGGCGGCGGTGGCTTCCTGTTCCGTCACGGGCCGCCCGGGAGCCGGTGACGGTACCGGCGACGGCACGGAGCGGTCAGTCAGAGATTCCGTCACCCGCCGCGTCTCCCTACTCGGGCCCGCACTGGCATACCTCCTCGGCGGCGCCCTGCCCCATCCAGCAGGCGCACACCACGGTCAGCCCTCCGACGGTCACCGCCTCGCCCGGCAGCAGCCGGCACCGGTCGCATGCACCGGTGGTCTCCGACTCGTCGACGGTGACGGCGACGTCGACGGCGGTGGAGCGGTAGTCCAGGGTGAAGTCGTAGTCCTCGTAGTCGAAGTAGCCGTTCATCAGCCGAGTCCTTCCGTCGTGGTGTGGTCGTAGTGGCCCGCGAAGGCCACGCAGCTCTGGTGGGCGGCCAGCAGATCGGGCGTTTCCGCCTCGATCGCCTCCACGGTGATGCGGGTGACGAGGTCCATCAGCTCCGGCTCGTCGGCAAGGATGTCGCGCGCCGCGTCCAGCCGGGCGAGGCGCTCCTCTTCGGATTCGCCCGGTACCCCGAGCCACAGGGCGGTAGGCGTCCCGATGACCAGGCCCATCGGGTCGTCGTCGACGTCCTGTACGTCCTGGTCTTCCTGGAAGCTGGCGATCACATAAGCCATGAGGGATCTCCTGATCTGAATGAGTAAGCAGGGAGACCCGGGACGGCAGCGGTGTCCTTTGCACGGGAGTACCGCCGACCCGGCAGATCTGTGTTGAGCAAGCCGCTGGTCTGCGCGAGGCAACCGCTCGTCGAAGACGAGTGGTCATGGCCACCGGTGGCTCCCCGCGAGAAGCCACCAGGGCTAAAACCACTGGTCAGGGCACGGTCTTGCTTGCCAGGCGCCGTGCCATGCAGTTCTCAAGGAACGTCCTCTTCCAGTCGGCCCCTTGGCGTGCGACGAGGTCGCCTTCCCGGGCTTCCGGCTGGTTCGGGTACTGCGGTTCGCTCGGCGCTGCCGGTGCAGGCAGGCATGGGCGAGCAGACAAGACAGTCATGAAGACCTCTTGTCCTCAACTCCTCTTTAGGAGTTGCCATGAACATAGGGCTCGTTCCGGTTGTCGTCAACTCCTCTTGAGGACTTATGCTGAATCCGTCCGACGGAGAGGGACGGTGAGCACCGCATGGCCAAGAAGTACGAGCGGATTGCTGACGCACTGCGCCAGAGCATCCGTGCAGGCCAGCTGAAGCCGGGAGACCGCCTGCCGGCCGAGACCACGCTCGCGGAGCAGTACAAGACCAGCGTTCCGACGATGCGCGACGCGTTGGGCGAACTGCTCGCCGAAGGGCTGATCGACAAGCGGCACGGCGTGGGCAACTTCATCCGCGAGCCGCGGCCACGCGTAGAGCGGAGCAACCAGCGTCATCAGTGGGAGAAGGACCGCGCGCGGCTCTTGGAGTCCGAGCGCCTGAAGACCGGCTCCACTGAGCACGACACCGGGCTGACCGTCTCTGACCTCGCCTTCAAGGCCAGCTACCGGGAAGTGAAGGCAGACGAGGATCTGGCGGCGGTCTTCTCCGTGCCGGTCGGCACACGCCTGCTGGAACGGGAGTACCGGACCTCCCCCCGTGAGGGAGACGCGCCGTTCAGCCTCGTCTGCTCGCACCTTCTCTACGACGCGGTCTCATCGAACCCCGACCTCCTCGACGACTCCAATGAGCCGTGGCCCGGGGGCACTCAGAATCAGCTGCTCACGGTCGGCATCGAGCTGGACCGCATAGTGGAGCGAATCACCGCCCGGCCTCCGACAGCAGAGGAGGCCGAGGAGCTCGGCCTCCAGAAGGGCGTCTCCGTGTTCGTTCTCCGAAAGATCTCCATCGATACCGATGACCGCGTGG
Source organism: Streptomyces purpurogeneiscleroticus (assembly GCF_020024005.1). NCBI lineage: Bacteria > Bacillati > Actinomycetota > Actinomycetes > Kitasatosporales > Streptomycetaceae > Streptomyces > Streptomyces purpurogeneiscleroticus. Next base: position 13,811 of record NZ_NHSG01000171.1, on the reverse strand, counting down.
TGGACGTCTCCGATGTGATCCTGCCCGGTGACGTCACCGAGCTGGTCTTCACGACGCCCCTGGACCGGTGGTGACGATGCCGAACATCATCACGGTCATGACGGCCGTCCACCCGCCGGCCGCGAAGTACCTCGCCGACGCCTACAAGTCGCTGTTGGAGCAGGAGCTGCCCGACGGCTGGGACTGGCAGTGGGTGATCCAGGAGGACGGGGAGACCGACGAGGTCCGCCCGCACGTCCCCGATGACCCGCGGATCAGCTTCGGCCAGGGCCGCCATGGTCGCGCGGCGATGGCCCGTACTCTCGCGCTCTCCCGCGCGAAGGGCGAGTACATCAAGGTCCTCGACGCGGACGACATGCTCGCCCCCGGCGCCCTCGCCCGCGACCTGCGCGCCCTGACCAGCGACCCGTCGATCGGCTGGGCAACGGCCCGCGTCCTCGACCTGCTGCCCGACGGCTCCACGGTCGGCTTCGACCAGGACCCACCCGAGGGCCCGATCGAGCGCGGAGCCATCCTGGAGCACTGGGAGGCACACAACTTCCGCGCCCAGGTCCATCCCGCCACGCTGTGTATCCGCCACGACCTCCTCCTGGCCCTCGGCGGCTGGATGGCCCTGCCGGCCTCGGAGGACACGGGCCTACTGCTGGCCCTGAGCGCGGTGAGCCGCGGTTGGTTCTCGGCGGAGACGGGCCTGCTGTACCGGAAGTGGCCGGGACAGGTCACGAGCCAGGCGGCGCACTCGGACGAGGAGGAGCGAGAGGCACGGTTCGCGGTCGTGCAGGCTCGGGCTCGCGCTTTGGCTGCGATGACGAACTGGCGCCACGAATAGGGGCAATCGCGATCGAATGGCCGTGCCGGTGAGCTACCTCTCACCGGCACGGCCATTGTTGTCACTACCACCGCCGGGGCAGCGACGAAGCGAACGGCCCTATTCGAGTGCTATGCGATTGCCGTTGGCCGTTTTGCCCAGAGTGTGCGGCAAGTTAGACGGAGAAGCGCCCGCGCTGCGGATGCGCACTGACCCAGCGATCGGCAGGCCACTTACACGGAACGCTAATTCCAACAAGATCATGACTTTCCGGATGAAGACATGGCGCCATAGGACAAAACGCCTATATTAGCCCGTTGATTAATATGGCATTTACCTGTAGTTTCCATGCGAGTGGGGCGCACGGAACTCTCATCGCCAGCGTTCTGCAACACCCGGGGGGGTGCAGTGTCTTTCGTTGAACACGAAAGCATTGCCCTTTCCTGTATTGATCGCACCTTGTCACGCGCCATGAATTCAGGAAAGAAAACACGTGAAGACTAGATCTCGGATAGCGACCATCGCCGCCGCGTCATCGGCCGTCATGCTCATCCTCGCCCCGCAGGCCCAGGCGAACTGGACCAGCAGCATCAGTAATGCTGGCGCCGGTTTTGAGTCTCGTCGTTGGACTGACAGCAATTGGACTCAGGTGCAGTTCACGGGCTGCTACAACTCTGACGTCACCCCCATCGGCGACGGAGTAGGCGTGCAGGTTTGGCAGGACCTGTCCTTCCAGCCCGACGACTCCTACGACAACAAGATTTTTACCGCCTGCTACAGCGGTGGAAACACCAGCAGCGGCGAATGGAGTGAAATCCCCCAGGAGTCGGGGCAGTTCTACTTCCAGATCACGTCGGTCGGTGGACGTACCAGCTACAGCTCATCCGTCGACGTGGACAAGGTATACGTCGACACGGCGAAGCCCTGACGTTTTGGCTGGCGTTATCGATAAGGAGCGTCCTCTAGTGGAACGCTCCATCGATAACGCCACGCCGAACTCTTAAGAGAGTTGCAATGAGGTTTAGCACCAATCTGCGTGCCGGTAGCGTGCGATGGGCCGCTCCATTTGTACTGCTATTGACAGGGTTCTACTACGTCGTAGGCGAGGGTGTCCCGCTCCCCGCCTTCCACGGTTACGCTCCGGCTCTCATCGCTGCTCCGCTGGTCTCCCTGTATGCGCTCGCCTACGCCGTAGCTGCCGCATTGGCCGCTTGGGAGGCCGGACGGCTTTCGAGTAGCAGGATATGGGAACTGGCCCCGGCGCGCTCACGTTTCCGGGTGGCGGCTAATGTCCTGCTGCCCGTTGTTCTGCTCGCTTGGCTGGTGCTGCTCTTCCCCATTGTTGTGACCCTGGCGCGGACTAGCACTTTCCCGACCATTGGGAGCCTGTATCTTCCGACGATGGCCCTCGTGCTGTGTGTGGTGCACGCAGTCATCGGGTTCGGTATAGGTCTCCGGATTTCGCGTGTCATCGCAACGCCAGTCATGGCCGTTGCCGTGTGGATACTGGTCGCCTTCTCCCGAGCAACACAGCCGTACTGGCTCCGACACGTATCAGGTCAGTACGCGGGTCTGAGTTTCGGCGAGGTGCCCAGCTTGGCTTCGCTGGGAGCGCCCATCTTGTTCGCCGGCGGCATCGCAGCAGGCTTCGCCCTGCTGTGGCTGCCGCTCAGGGCGCTGTCCGTCAGGGGAGCCATAGCTCTTTTCGTCGCTGGACTCGGCACGTTCACCGCCTACAGCATCACTCATGACTGGCCTCACAACCCGCCCGTGATCACTGGACAAGCGCCGATGGCCTGCCGGGGCAGTGCTCCCAAAGTGTGTATGCCGCAGGCCACAGCCAGATACCTGCCAGCCGTGCAGGCAGACGTGACAGTCGTCCTGGACGCCCTGCGCAGTCACGGTGTGAAGGAAGACCCCTCCGTCATCACTGACCGGCTCATGGACGGGCGTACAGATCGGGCGTCGACCCGTGACACTTGGCGCATGAGCCTGACTGCCGGTGCGCAGCACGATGACGTGCGTTTCCAGGTAGTGTCCGCGGCGGTTCGCTTTCCTTGCAGCCGGGTCGACGCGGCTGCCGGACATGCGGCGCTGCTCTGGGCAGCTTCCGTCACGGGTGAGAGGAAAGCCTACGACGAGCGCGTGGGCCAGGAGATGGATACGCCAGAGGCAGAGCGCGTCGAAGAGCAGGCGCGCACCGCCGTGCAGAAGGTGCTGAAGCAGCCGGTGCCGAACCAGGCGGCCTGGTTCCAGCAGACCCTGACCCGTGCGTGCAAGCAGGCCGGTTCCTGATGTGGTGGCTCAAGGCGCGCCGCGTTCCTACCGTTTTGACGGCAGCATTCGCGTCCTTCGTCGCATTGATGTTCCTCGTCCAGAACACCGTCGTCGTTCTGCCTTCCTTCGTGGGCAGACCCCAAGTAGCCCTGTCGTTTTTCGTCCCCATTCCTTTGGTTGCAGGGCTGATGCTGTGCTTGGAGTCCCGGATAGCATCCGCCGAAAACTCCGGTGTGCGCTCAGTCGCGCTGCTGGACGCCGCACTAGTGGCGGCAACAATGGCCGCATCTGTCCTCGCAAGTGTGTCTGCTGGCCTGCTCCTGCATGCGCCGCAGACGGCGACAACCGGTCGCAACGCCCTGTTCCTCACCGGTCTCATGCTGTGCGGCCGTGCCGTAGTGGGGCAGCAGGCGGTGATGTTGCCAGTGGCGTGGCTCCTTCTGGTGGTTTTCGTCGGCTTTCGCAACACCGGCGACGCCTATCCCTGGACCATCGTCCCCGAACCGGTCGGGGCCCTTCATGCACTCATCGGCGCTGTGCTGATGTTCGTTATCGGGGCTCTCACACAGCTGTATTTCCCAAGGAAGACCTCATGACTCTGGAACTCGTCTCCTGCACCTACGGCTACCGGCGTCGACGTCCTCCCGTTCTACAGGACTTCAGCTACCGTCTTCCCGAAGGGCTGACGGTCCTCCTCGGGCCAAATGGTGCTGGCAAGTCCACGCTGCTCAAACTTGCAGCAACAGTCGTCCGCCCCCGCCACGGCAGGGTGGTATTTCCCGGAATCGGCGCCGATATCAAGGCTTTTCGCAAGGCAGTGGCATGGATGCCTCAGGACATCGTCCCCATGCCGACCCTGTCCGTGCGCGAATACGTCGCCTACGTGGGCTGGCTCAAGGGCATGAACCGCAGCGACGCCTGGCAACAGGCCCGCCGCGCCATCAGCCGCGTCAAGCTCACCGACAAGGCCAGCGCAAAGACCAGCCAGCTCTCAGGTGGTCAGCTGCGCCGCGTCGGTGTCGCCGCAGCTCTCGTACACGACGCACGTGTATTGCTGCTCGATGAGCCGACAGCGGGCATGGACCCTCAGCAACGCCGGGTGTTTCGGAACATCCTGAATGAGCTCACGGAAGACGTACAGGTGCTGCTCTCCACCCACGACGTTGCCGACCTGGCTGAAGAAGCCGACCACGTCACAGTCCTTCACAGCGGTCGTATCCTGCACGACGGTGCTACCGATACCTTCCTGGCCCTCAGCCCGCCCGGCACTGCTGCCGGCCGAGTCGCGGAAGGCGCTTACACGGCCCTGTTGGATCAGCATGGTGTGGAGCTGTAAATAGATCTGATACCCGTTCCGGTACTGCTCCGGTCGGCCACCACCCGGCGGGCGGCCGGAACTAGGGCCAATCCGCCCAGTGTCAACGAACGGGCGGCACCAAACCAGCGTCCTGGTCACGGCCGCCTGACGAGGGCAGACAGCGGCTTGAGGCTCTCAACGCAACCGTTCGGCATCGGTACGCGAGAAGATCAGCTCGCTCTCATGAGTGAGCGGTCCACGCCATCGAACCGGCGCCTGGGTGCCGCGGTGCAGAGCGGCGGGGTAGCTGCTGGCCGCGTAGTCGTTGGCCAGTCGGTACACGTTGAAGCCGCGCTTCGTGAACGTCTCCAGCAGCTCTTCGGCGGAGCTGCCCAGCTCCGCGAGCCGCTGCGGCGTGACCTCTATGGCCAGCTCGGCGTCTGGGCGAAGCTGATCCAGCACGGGTTCCAAGCCCCTGACGGCGGCCCCCTCAGCGCCCTCGACGTCGATCTTGACCACTCGGGCCTTGGCGATCTCCTCCGCCGTCAACACGTCAGGCAGGGGCCGGGCTTGTGCCTCGAACGTGGACTCCGCTTCGCCGGCGTACGGGACGATGCTGTTCGCCCCCATGTTGCGCGAGCTCGCGAGGACGAAGGTCAGTACCTCGTCCCGATCGGAGATTGCGGCGTTGATGGCGCGCAGATTGGTGCAGTTATTGGCCTCGGCCTGTTCGACGAGGACGCTGTGGAACCTCGGGGATGCCTCGATGGACACCACCTTGCCGCTCTCGCCCACCAGGTGCGAGGCGAGCAGGCTGTAGTAGCCGATGTTCGCCCCGACATCCACGAAGGTGTCCCCGGGCTTGAGCCGGCTCTCAAGCCATTGCGTCAGGTGCGGCTCCCACACCCCGAAGAGGTAGATGTATCGCTGGATGAGGTCCTGCGTGTCCGTCGTGAAGGTGGCGCCGAAGCGGGTCCGGGCCTGGCGCACCACGGGATGGTCCCGCAGCTCAGCATTCAGGTAGTTGTCGAGCACCGCGGGCTTGCCGACGGTGCCCGGCGCGTAACGCACATACCAGCGCGCCAGGTCCCGCTTGATCCGATGAAGGGCAGCAGTCACGCCGGCTCCCGAGTTTGGTGGATGTCTGCGGGCACCGGGCCTACGCGCGGTCGATGGGGACCTCGTACACGATCTCGCAGTGTGCGGCGGGGAGGATGATGTCGGCGGTCTCCACAGGCCGGCCGTCCTCCGCCATGTACGTGCGCTGGATGTGGGTGACCAAGGAGTTTCTCGGCACCCCCAGCAACGTCGCTTCCGCGTCGGTGGCCTTCCGCGGCTCCGGCTGCTCGACGGCGTGCGTGATCACGACGCCGATCTCCGCCATCCGCTGCACGACGCCGCGGCCGGCGTGCGGGCCGCCCTCAGGGAGAACGACGATGGTGCCGCCCGTGATGTCGTACGGCTCCCAGCTGGTCGAGAGCTGCACCGGCTTTCCGTCCGCCAGAAACTCGTACTCAGTACGGACGCACAGGTCGCCCTCGGCGATGCCAAGACGAGCGGCAATGGCCGCCGGGGCCGGCACCTTCGCCTCGGTGCGGTGTTCCCAAGTCCCTCGCTTGCCGAGCCCGGCCATATCCGCCCGAAACGGGGAACCATCGCGCTGCTCGCGGCACCAGGACCGGACCATGCGGAGGCGGTCACGCGGCTCCGCCACGTACGTCCCCGATCCCGCGCGGCCTTCCAGCAAGCCCTGCGCGATGAGCAGTTCCTGTGCGCGGCGAACGACGTTCTCGCCCACCTCGTACTCACTGCCGATCTGCGCGCGAGAGGGCAGCCGATCACCAGGCGACCACTCGCCACTCGTGATGCGTTGCCGGAGACGGTCGGCGACGGCGAGGTAAGGCGGCTGCTCAGGCATATAGCAAATCTAGTCCACTAGCTCTAGGCTAGTTAACTAGCTTTACGGTGAGTGATTTCATTGCGACGGAGGAGACGTGCCTGCACCTGCATCCCGAGCGCAGGACATCGCGGCACGCCTCGCAGCCGCCGGCTACGAGCCGCGTCTGTCCCGCTGTCCCGGCCGCATCCGGATCGAGGTCAGCGTGCCGGAAGCGCCATCCGAGGCGAGCTGGCGATTCTTGCTGACCGCCTTAGAACGCGCCGACCGATTCGGCCTTGAAGGAGGAGCCGACGGGCTCAGCGCCTGGGCGGTCGTCTGGATCGTTCCGCATCCGCATGGTCGCGCGGGCCCTGATGAAGCGCCCCGCCGAAAGATGTACGGGCCGCCGGAACCCCGGGGAAGCAGGCCCGGCCAAGTCGACGAGAGCAGGCCATAGGGAGCCGCACACATGACCGGCAGAACCGTCCCAGCCACCGAGCCACCGCACCTCCCGAGAGGAGAACGAGCTCGTTGACCGGACCCCGCCCCCAATCGGAAGTACCGGAGTGGTGCCGCCCATTGAACCCGAGCGAGGAAATGGTGATCGTGGATGGCTAAGCGATACGAGGTGATTGCTGCGGACATCCGCCAGCAGATCCAGGACGGCTCGCTCCCCGCCGGCTCGCGCCTGCCCGCGGAGACTGCCCTCGCCAGGGCGTACAAGGTGGGCCTGCCCACGGTGCGTCAGGCGCTCGGCGCCCTGCAGGCCGAAGGGCTCATCGAGAAGCAGCACGGACGCGGAAGCTTCGTCCGGGCGTCGGGGAATCAGATCGAGTACGCCAATGACAGGCGGAGCAGGCGGCTCGCCGGCCCCGCTCCGGATATCGACGTGGTCGTCACCTGCTGCGAAATGAAAGCCACGGTAGAGCTTGCCGCTCGCTTGAGCGTGAAGCCGCGGACGCGCCTGCTGGAATTCAGCTACCGCGGCCGGCGCCAGGAGGACGAGAGCCCATGCAGCCTGGTGCGTTCGTACCTGGTGTACGACATGGTGGCCGCGATACCGATGGCGCCTGTCGTCTCCGTCGGCGACGGCTCACCATGGGGCGACGCGTACGAGGGATGGCTCATCAACGCCGGCATTGAGCTGGACCACGTCACCGAACGAGTCGGAGCCCGGCCGCCAACGGCAGACGAGGCCAGCATGCTGGGAATCTTCCCCGGCGTCTCCGTCTTGGCCATCCAGCGGACATCTGTCGATACCGCGGGCCGAGTCGTTGAGGTTGCGGACCTGTTGTTGTCCGGGGACCGCATTGCAGCGGTCTACAGGACACCGGTGACGGCCGCGGCCCGCGTGCCCGGCTGACGGCTGTCCCGTTGGTTCTGTTCACGGATCACGGCAGCCGTCGTTCAGCACGCGGGGAGGCGCCCGCCCGGGGGCGCGGTCGATGTTCACGAGAACGAACAGCACCCGTCGGCTGACTCCCCATCCCGAGCAGGGTGGCTTACCTGAGCCTCCGCACTCGTAGTAGCCGACCCGGGTCGCTTACCGTGCGGAGTCGGAGAGGGCGATCCAGGTGGCCACGGGGTCGCTGGCGCCGGCTACCTGCCGCGGTTCCCGCGGAAAGGCAAGGTAGACCGGCCTGGTCCCCGATCCCCGGGTATATCGCCGGACCGTCCGCCTCGCCTGCGAGGCACCCCCGTGGTGCGATGGAACGGGGGTGAGAAGGAGAGAACGATGATCCCACCAGCAGCGGAACGCAAGAGTGGAGTGGCCCCGGTATCAGTCCGCCCGCTGGGTGAGGCGGACCTTGATCGGGCCGATGAGATCTGCAGGATGGCCTTCGGGACGTTCCTCGGGGCACCTGATCCTTTCGGGACCGTGGACTACGTCCGTACGCGCTGGGCGGCAGATCCGCGAGCGGCGTTCGCGGCGACGGTCGAGGGCGAGCTCGCCGGATCGAACTTCGCCACCAACTGGGGCAGCGTCGGGTTCTTCGGCCCGCTGACCGTGCGTCCGGATCTGTGGGACCAGGGCATCGGCAGGCGTCTGATGGAGCCGGTCATGGACTGCTTCGACGCCTGGGGGAATCGCCACCTCGGCCTGTTCACCTTCGCCCACAGTCCCAAGCATCTTGAGCTCTACCGCCGGTACGGTTTCTGGCCCCGCTTCCTCACAGCCATCATGAAGAAGCAGGTCGCAGACGGTGCCGCAGTCCCCGGCCGGGTGCTCTATGGCGAACTGCCCGCCGCCGAGCGGCCCGACGTGCTGAGTCTCTGTGGAGCACTGACCGGAGCCGTGTACGAGGGCCTGAGCCTGGAACGCGAGATCGTGGCCGTGCACACGCAGGGACTCGGTGACACCATCCTGCTCCAGGGCGTCGGCTCCGAGCTCGATGGCCTGGCCGTCTGCCACTGCGGAGCCGGGTCGGAGGCCGGCACGGACGTGTGCTTCGTCAAATTCGGCGCCGTACGTCCTGGTCCGGAGGCCGCCGACCGGTTCGAGCGACTGCTCGATGCGTGCGAGCGGCTGGCCGCCGAGCGCGGACTGGGGCAACTGGACGCCGGCATGAACCTGGGCCGCTCGGATGCCTACCGGCGCATGATCGACCGCGGTTTCCGCACCTGGTTGCAGGGCGTGACCATGCACAGGCCCAACGAACCCGGGTACAGCCACCCCGACGCGTATGTGATCGACGACTGGCGCTGAGACCACCGTCGCTCTCGGCCGGCCAGGAAGGCCCGGTGCCGTCAGAACCCATGAACATACTGAGCCAGTGCCGACGGCAAGACACCTCCCGGACCACTGCTGAAGTGCTTCCGTTCTCGCGGACAAAGCCACCCCTGCCCCGCACGGCGGCCCTACCGACCCATGGGGTCAGTACGGCCGCCTCCTGCTGTCTCCCCGCCCGCTACTTGTCCCGCTACCTGTCGAAGTCGAGATCCAGCATCCTGATCGCATTCCCGCGCAGCAGCTTGTACGTCACGTCCGGCGGGAGGCCGGCGACATGGTCGGCAGCGACCTGCTTGGTGTGCGGCCAGGTCGAGTCCACGTGCGGGTAGTCGGTCTCGAAGGTCGCGTTGTCCACGCCGACGGACTCCAGCGAGGCGACGCCGTGCTTGTCACGGAAGAAGCAGCAGAAGATCTGCCGGTAGTAGTACGTCGACGGAGGCTCGGGGATCAGGTCCCGTACGCCACCCCAGGCCCGGTGCTCCTGCCATACGTCGTCCGCGCGCTCTAGGGCGTACGGCACCCAGCCCATCTGCCCCTCGGCGTACGCGAGCTTCAGCCTGGGGAACTTCACCAACACCCCGCTGAACAGGAAGTCCATCATCGAAGCCATGGCGTTGTTGAAGCTGAGCGACGCCTCGACCGCCGGCGGCGCGTCCGGTGACGCGGCAGGCATCTGCGAAGACGAGCCGATGTGCATGCACACCACCGTGCCCGTCTCCTCACAAGCGGCGAAGAACGGATCCCAGTAACCGGAGTGAATGCTCGGCAGCCCGAGGTACGTGGGGATCTCGCTGAAGGTCACGGCCCTCACGCCTCGCGCGGCGTTCCGGCGAATCTCCTGGACCGCGAGGTCGACGTCCCAGAGCGGGATGAGGCACAGAGGGATCAGGCGGCCACCACTGTCACCGCACCACTCCTCCACCATCCAGTCGTTGTACGCCCGGACGCACGCGAGCCCCACCTCCAGGTCGCGGGCCTCGGCGAAGGTCTGGCCGCAGAAGCGCGGAAAGGTCGGGAAGCACAGGGACGCCTCGACATGGTTCATCTCCATGTCCTCGATCCGGGCCTTCGGGTCCCAGCAGCCCTTGCGCATCTGTTCGCGGGTGATGCCTTCCAAGGTCATCTCGTCCCGCGAGAAGCCCACCGCGGCAATGATCCGCTTGTACGGGAAGAGGTTCCCCTCGTACTCCCACCAGTCCGTCAGCGGGCCGTCCGGGTCCGTCGTGAACCGGTACTTGCTCGCGACCCGCTCCAGCCCACCGATTCCGGCGGTCATGGGCTTCGGCCCGCGGTCTCGGTACTTCGCCGGCAACCAGGTCTGGAAGAGGTGGGCGGGCTCAATCACGTGGTCGTCCACGCTGATGATCATCGGTACGTCGGCAGTGTCGTTCGCCTGGCCAGTCACAGAGCCCTCCCGAGGGTCAATCGGTCAACGATCTGACGGCCCGTCAGGTGGAGGGTATAGACGACCCCTGCAAGCAACAAGAGAAGAGCGGGCCCTCCTTCACGGCCGTGCGAGGCGGCACCCCTGTGCGGACGCCAAGCCGTCGACCGATTGTGTGGCGTGCCGCCCCCCCCTACCCTCTAAGCTAGTTAACTAGATTTACGCCAAGTGATCGCGCCTGGTGATGGCACCGCTGTGCCCTTCTGCGCCGACGCGCAACCGAGCCTGCGTTCCAGGCCCTGCGCTGATCCGAACGGGCACTCCGCATGCCGAAAACACACAGCCCCCGCGACCGCGTGACCGGTCCGGGGGCATGGCCAACCTGAGAGAGCAGGTCGTCATGCCACACCGTATCGCCGGATTCTTCGTTGCGGTCCTGCGCTGGTTACTGCCGGCGCCCGGGAGGCACCGAACCGCGGCTGCATGCGCGGGGGCGAACCCCTACCGCACCCATCACCCTCGACGGCACCACATCAGCGGCGAGGTACATCAGCAAGCAGAGCTGACCTGGGACCTCGCTCTCGTTCGTCCGTACGTACTCGCTCACGAACGGCAGCAGGAAGAGCGACTTCGGCTCGCCGGGGGCCCACTCGACGCATGGTGGAAAGGCCAGTACGTCGCGGAGGTGATCGCATGAGTCAGACGCACGTGGTCCGGCTGCTGCCTTGGTCCCGACCGGACGGCAAGCCCTGCTACCTCAGAACGGACCAGAGCAATGGGTACATGTGGCAGCTCGCCGACAACATGGAGGCAATACAGCTCGGCATGGGCACCGCGCTTATCGAGCACGCCGAGGAGGTCCTCAGCGCCCCCAAGGTATCCCTCGAAGAAGTCCGCTACCTCGCCAACCGCCTGGTCGAGTCCCTTTCCGACGTGCTGCGGATCGCGGAGAGCCGTGGTGAGCGCCTCCAAGCGTCGGCACCGCACGGCAAGGGCGATGGGGAGGGAGGGGATGGGGATGGTCCGTTGCTGCCGGCGGATGCATTCGGATGATCCGAGATGCCGGTGCGGACCTAGGTGAGGATCTGCCTTGCTGTGGCCGAGGCATCACACGGACGCGAGAGCGACCGGCCGCATGCCTCACCGCGCCCCACCCTGAGACGTCCGAAGGAGGGTCGGGCAAGTTGAGCCCACGCCCTACCTGAGGCCAGTCACGTTGCACTGCGCGGCAGGCTCACAGGGACCGTGGCGGCTGACAGCGGACCATCCGCCGCGCCGGATCGGGGGCGGCGCAACCCGAACCCGAGCTCCATGCGAACGTCCGGCTCGCCCTGAACGCACCTCAGGCGAGTCGGGTTTTCGCGTATCGCAGCACCTACACGCACCGACAGCCAACCCCTTGCACCCTCAACGCCGATGCGCTGAACTGACGCCCCGTCAGGTCGTGCGTCTGACACCTGACGGACGACGTGGGAGGTGCGCACAGTGCAGACGATCTGGCTCAGCGGCGCCGAGTGGCTTGCCGTACTACGCATCGGGCTCGGCTTGTGGTGGCTGGAGAGCTGGCGACACAAGGACAAGAAGGAGTGGTTCAAGGGCGGCGGCGTGACGTGGGCGGCGGGCATCGCCGCGAAGCACCGCTGGCCCTTCGTACGCAGCAGCTTCGATCGACTGGTTAAGCCGCGTCCGCGGGTGATGGCCTACGTCGTCGCCTACGCCGAGCTCGCTCTCGGGCTCGGCCTCATCCTCGGCTTCCTCACACCCATCGCGCTCGTCGCCGGCTTCGTCCTGAACCTCATCTACCTCGTGCTCATGATTCACGACTGGGCTGAGCAGGGTCAGAACTTGATGATGGCGCTGATTTCGCTGGTCGCCCTGTTCGCCATGAGCTGGCAGGTCTGGTCAGTGGACAAGGCTTTCAGCCTCTTCCTGTAGCGCGAAGGGCTCGGTGCGGCCGCTCCGATCAGTCGATGATCCCGAGCGCGGTGTCCGGCCGGCAGTACGGGCAAGCGCCGACTCCTTCCGCGATGGCACGCAGGGCCTGCTCCCTGGTGAGTCCGCCCCCCTTTCCCATCCCGCAGTCGCCGAGGTGCACGTACACAGGCGCAGCGTCGCGGCCGCCAAGACGCTCACGCTCAAGCTTCCACTCGGGCGGTGGCGGCACTTCGCGCTGCGGCTGTGCCGTCAGCCGTACCTCTTCCTGCTCGATCCACCGCCGCGTCTGGTCGAGCTGCTGTAGCTGAACCCGCTGCAGGAAGCGCAGCAGCTCCAGGCGAGACGGCAGGCCATCGTTCATAGGTTCGATTTTAGTGGGCTGGGCGCGGCGATCATGGTGAGGGGCGGCTGTCCTGTGCCATCGAGCCTTGAGCCTGTGACCCTGAAGTTTGAGCGGTAGCTCGTTGGCGCTCTCAGAGTCGACGCTGTCGGGGATCTCAAGATTCACAGGGAAGACCGTGCGAACTCCTGGCGGTTCCGGACACATCCCGTCCCCACTTCGCCGACCTCTGCGGCTACCGGCGGAACCGGCGGAACTGGCCGCGCAGCTTGGGCATCCACCTCGGCAGCCAGGTCATGAGGGCCGCCGTCGCGGCCAAGCTGCCGAGCGTCACGAAGAAGGCTCCCGGATGGTGGTGGTTGACCCAGCATGGGTCCCACTCCCTGATGCAGGGGTGCGAGGAGCCTCTTCCGGGGATCGCGCGGGAGACGGCCAGCGCGCTCACCACGGCCACGGCCGCGTACGCGATGCCGGCCACGGCCCATCGGGACGAGCGCTCACTCCCGGCCGAGTTGAATCGGCGGAAGGAGCGCTTGGCGGCCGTGAACGTGATCGGGAGCAGCGCACCGACGGCGACGCCGAATCCGATGTCGGTCGCCGTCGAGTGTGCGGCCAGGTCCCACAGGTCGTCACCGAGCCACAGCGACAGTGCGATGAACCCGAGGATGACTACGAGCGCGGCGACCTGCTGCCCTATCGTCTTCCGGCTCGCCTTGGGACGGTTCATCAGTCGGATCCTCTCGGTGGTCTTATGTGTGCGGCCGGTGCATGGCCGCGGTCGCGAGCCCGCCCGTCCGCGAGGCGTACGAAGTAGGCGGGCGCATCACGGCGCCTGCGGTAGCTGTCGTGCCAGGGCAGCCAGAACGGCTGCTATAAGACGCCTGCACCTGCGGGTCAGCGTCGAGGAGGATCATCCGGTCCTGCTCCAGCCACGACTCGTACCCGATGTACGCAGCGGTCGTGGCGCAGAAGTACTGGCCCGCGAGACTCTTCCCGCCCTTGGGCCATCGGAATGGCCGCACGGGCGCCACCAGCTCGAAACGGACACCCCAACAACAGGCGAGAGGCCGCCAGACCCGTACGCCGTCTTCGAAGAACTCCAGGTCAAACGCCACAAGGTTCGGACCTGCGTACGCTCCCCCAAGCTCCCCCATTCCCAC
>NZ_NHSG01000170.1:75862-116156 GCF_020024005.1 Streptomyces purpurogeneiscleroticus | reverse complement strand
CCCCACCAGCCCGCCTTCGCCCGGTTCGCGACCGGCGGCCGCAGCTGGCCGCACGCCGAGAGCGCGGCCCGGCGCCAACTGGCCATCCCCGTCCACCCGCATCTCACCGACGCCGAGGTGGAACACGTCGCGGACGCCGTCTGCGAGTTCGCCGCCGGCAGGAGGGGCCGATGAGCAGCGATGTGGAGTTACCGGCGGGGGTGCGCCCCGCGCCGGCCGCAGCCAAAGTCCGTGCGTACGTACGCCTGGCCAAGCTCGACATCATCGACTACTACCTGGCGCTGCCCGTCGCGCTGACGCTGCTGCTCGCGACCGGGCAGCGGCTGTCCCCCGGCACCGTACTGACGCTGGTGCTGTTCGGGCTCGGTGAGCTGTGCGTCATCGCCTCTTCGGTTGCCTTCGACGATGTCACGGGGTACCGCGACGGCAGCGACGCGGCCAACTACGGCCCCGACGCGCCCCGCCGCCGCCTCGCCCGGAAACCACTGCTCGCCGGGACGCTGACGCCCACGGAGGCCATTCGCTTCGGCTGGGCCGCGGCCGTTGCCGGGGCGCTGCTCTGGGCCGGCGCGACGGCCGTGGCACCGCACCAGGCCACCTGGACCCTGATACTCGCGGCTGCCTGCCTGGTCACCGCCGTGCAGTACTCATGGGGCCTGAAAATCAGCTATCGCGGCTGGCAGGAGGTCTTCCTCTGCGGCTTCGGTGTGGGCATGGTCCTGGTGCCGTACGGTCTGCTGTCCGCCTCGCTCAGTGGTTTCGCGGTCGTCCAGGCGGTGCTGTTCGGCGCCGGTCCCATGCTCTTCGGGCTGTACTCCAACACTCACGACATCGAGGGCGACGCCCGGGTGGGGCGGCCCACCGTCGCCGTGCTGACCTCCCCGCGCGGCAACGCGGCCTTCATCACCGCCATGACGCTCGCGCAGGTCGGGTTCGTCGTCTGGTCCGCGGCCGCGGGCGTGGCACCGTGGTGGTTCCCCCTGGCCATGCTGCCGATGATCGCCCTGCGCGGCACCGAGCTGGACATCGCCTTCCGGCGTCGCGACATCCTGCTGGCCCGCCGCACCGCGATCCGCAACCACCGGGCCACCGTCGTCCTGCTGTGCGCGGTGAACCTCGCGCTGCCGCTGCTCCCGGGCACCACGCCGTGACGGCACACACGAACGGGGCTCGGCTGCGTCCCTACGGCCCGGAAAGGGGAAACCCATGACGACCGATCTCGATGTGGCCGTGGTCGGTGCCGGCGCCGCCGGCCTCGCCGTGGCGCACGCGCTGCACAAGGCCGGACGCCGCGTGCAGGTCCTTGAGTCGTCCGAGGCGGTGGGCGGGCGGATGCGTACGTTCCGTCACGACGGCTATCTCATCGACGCGGGCGCCGAGATGCTCGCGCCCCGCGGCTACGGAGCGACCTGGAAGCTGATCCGTGCGACGGGGCTGACGCCCGCCGAGGTACCGCGCGTCCCGCAGTCGATCGCCACCTGGCGGGACGGGCGGATCCGCCCCGACACCGGCCGCGCACGCGGCCTGCTCACCGGGGCCGGCCTGTCCGTACAAGGCCGGCTCGGTCTCCTCCGGTTCCAGGCGGACACCGCCCGCCGCCGGAAGGAGTTCGACACGGACCACCCCGAGCACACACCCCTGGGCGCCAGTACCGTCGCCCGGCTCGCCGACCGCTACGGCAATGACCTCGTCGACTATCTTTTCCAGCCGCTGACCAGCGGCTTCTGCGGCTGGGACGCCCACCGCTCGGCAGCGGGGCCGTTCGTCGCCCATCTCCTGGCCACCGGAAGCACCGCCGCCTGGCGTACCTACCGCGACGGCATGGACACCCTCACCCGCAGGCTCGCCGAACGGCTGGACGTGACAACGGGGGTACGGGTCGAGCAGGTCACCCTGCACCCCGGCGGAGCCCGTCTGGAGTGTGCGGACACCACCCTCACCGCGCGCTCGGTGGTGCTGTGCGTACCGGCGCCGGTCGCCGCCCGGCTGTACCCGGACGCGCCCGAGGACGAACGCGACTACCTCCACGCCTCGACGTACACCCCGATGCTGAAAGTGAGTTGCGTCCTCGACCGGCCGCTGCGGCTGCGCAGCCGCCGGCCCGTGTACGCGCTGATGATTCCCGCGGTCCACGACAGTGTGCTCAACGGGATCGTCATCGACCACGTCAAACACCCCGGCCGGGTCCCTCCCGGCGCCGGTCTGGTGTCCCTGATCGCCACTCCGCAGGTCACCCGGGAACTGCTCGACGCCCCCGATGACCAGGCCGTACGCCTGCTGCGGGAGCGGGGCGAGTACTACCTGCCCGGTCTGGGGGAGGCATTGCGGACGGCCCGGGTGCACCGCTTCCGGCACGGTCTGCCCGAAGCGACCCCGCGCGCCCTGCGGCTGCGGACGCCCTTCCTGCGCCGGCCCTCCCGCGCGGTGGAGTACGCCGGGGACTGGCTGATGCAACGCCCCAGCAGCGAGGGGGCCTTCCGGTCGGCGGAGTGGGCGGTGGCCCGCGTCCTCGACCACGCGGGACACCCCGCCACCGGCGCGCGGCCGGAGGTGACGCATGGCTGAGCAATCACCACGGCCGGGCGTTCCCGGCGGCGACCGGTACGTCTTCGACACCTTCGACACCGGATTCGCGCAGGAGGAGGAGCGGCTCGCCCTCGGCGAGGCGCTCTGGGACGCGGGCACCACCGACCGGCTGGCGGCCGCGGGCGTGGCACCGGGCCTGCGCTGTCTGGAGGCCGGTGCGGGACGCGGCTCGGTCGCCCGCTGGCTGGCCGACCGGGTCGGCCCCACCGGCGAGGTACTCGCGACCGACCTGCGGGTGGACCGGCTGAAGTGGCTGACCGACCACGGTATTACGGTGCGTCAGCTCGACCTCGTCAGCGACGCCCCCGGCGACGAACTCCCGCTCTCCTACTTCGACTTGATACACGCACGGCTCGTACTGCAGCACGTCACCGACCGGCAGAAGGCCGTCGACCGGCTGTGCCGCGCGCTGCGCCCGGGAGGGCGGCTGGTCCTCGAAGACACGGACACCGCTTCCCTGTTCAGCCACCCGGAGCGCGAGGACTTCCTCCAAGAGGTCAAGCACGCGGCGTACGAGGTGATGTGCGCGGCCGGATACCACCCGCGCTGCGGCCTGCTGAACGTCGAACTCGCCAACCGGGCCGGACTGGTGGATGCGCGCGCGGAGGGCCGCTCCACCGTGGTGCGGGGCGGCACCGCGGCAGCGCGCTGGTACATCCTGTGGATCGAGCATCTGCGCCCCGCGATGCTCGCCCGCGGTGCCGTCACCGAAGACCGTATCCAGCAGGCGGTCGACAGTATGGCCGACCCGGCCCAGTACTGGCTCTCCCAGGTCATGGTCACCGTCACCGGCCGCCGGCCCGCGACGGACGCGGGCGAGAGCACCGCAACCGCGGGGGGCCGCCCATGACCGCCAGGCCCCGCGCCGCCCGACAGCGGAGGCCCGCCAAGCCCGCCGAACTGGGCACGCTCTTCGACGTGCTGGCCGACCGCGGCAGCCCCACCACCGTGCACCTCAGCCACCCCTTCGACATCTGCGCCGGCGGCGGCGTCACCTTCGGCATCGGCCGCCTCGCCCAGCTCGTCAGGGAGGCCGCCGGGTGGCTCGCCGCCGCCGGTACACGTCCGGGCGACCGGGTGGCCGTGGTCAAGACCAACCACTGGGACGTGGTGCTGCTGGCGTGCGCGGCGGCGCGGATGGGCGCCGTCCCGGCCCTGATCTCCGACGACCTGCCCGCAACGACGCTGCAGACGCTGCTCAAGCGGCTGGAACCGGCGCTGCTGATCACGGACTCCCGGACGGTCGGAGCGCTGCGCGGCACGGGGACCGAGCCGGCGGTCTTCGCGCCCCGGACGCTCACCCTGGACAGGCGGACAGCGGGAACGCTGGCGCTCGATGACGTACGCGGGCATGAGCCACCGCCGGTCCTGCGGCGCCACCCCGACGACACCCTGGTGGTGCACCACACCTCGGGTACCACCGGTGTGCCCAAGCTCGTCGAGCACACCACCCGCACGATCGTGCACCGGCTGGCGCACTTCGAGTGCCAGCGCACGCCGGTCGTGACCAGCCGGCGCGACGACACCGTGGCCGGCGCCGACCCGTTCGTCCATGGCCGGGCCGTACCGTGGACCGTCAGTGTGTTCCACCTCGAACCACGCAAGGTGGTCATCCTCGCCGACACCGATCCGGCCGTCGTCGCCCGCACCCTGACCGCGCATCCGCCCACCACGGTCGAGACATCGCCCGCCACCTACGTCCGGTGGCAGGGGATGGCGGCCGGGCCCGGCACCCCCTTCCGTGCGGTACGCCTGTACATCAGTACCTTCGACTCGGTGCATCCGCCCACGGTGCGCAACTACCTCAACGCCTCCCGGCGCCGGCATCCGGTGTGGCTGCAGGGCTGGGGCCAGACGGAGACCGGGCCGCTGACGTTCCGCCTGCTCACCCGCAAGGCGCTCGCCGCCACCGGCCTGCGCCACCCGACGACCCGCAACCTCGGCCGGCCGGTACCCGGCCGCACCAAGCTGCGCGTGGTCGACCCGGACACCTTCCGCCCGGTCGGGCGGGGCAGGCCCGGCATCATCCTGGCCCGGACGAAGGCCCGCTGCGTCGGCTACCTGGGGGAAGAAGACCGCTGGTCCCGGAAGGCCCTCGGACCGTGGTGGAACACCGGGGACATCGGCTTCCTCACCCGGTCCGGCAGCCTGGTGCTGCTGGACCGGGAGGTCGACGCGGTGCCCGGCACGAGCTGCGTCGAGCTGGAGGACGTGATCGAGGACCGGCTGCCCGCCGTGCTGGAATGCACCGTGCTGGGCGCCCCCGGACGCACCCTGCTGCCCGTTGTGGTGACGGCCGACGGGTGGCTCGACGCCGCTGCCTGGCGTGCGGCCGTACGGGACCTGCCGCCGCTCGCCGAGCCCATGGTCCGCAGCTGGGCGGACATCCCCCGCACCGGCACCGGCAAGGTCCGGCGCCTCGCGCTGCGCGCTCAACTCCTCCCCGACACACCGACTTTCGGTACGGGCCACTGGACGTGAACGGGAGGACGGCATGACCACGGGTACGCAACGGCGGGTCCTCGTGCTGGGCGGGGGAACGGCCGGGTTGCTGACGGCACACGTCCTGGCGGCGTACGCGGACTCGGTGACCGTAGTGGAACGCGACACACTGCCACCGGGCCCGGAACACCGCCCCGGCGTGCCGCAGGCGCACCACCTCCACGTCGTGCTGCCCGGCGGACAGCGCGCCCTGGACGACCTGTTGCCCGGGGTGGTCCGGGAACTGTGCGCGCACGGAGCCTTCCGGATCGGGGTGCCGCGGGACGCGGTGCTGTGGTCGGCCGGCAGTTGGGCCCGCCGCTTCCCGACCACCATGCACCTCCTTTCCTGTACGCGCCCGCTGCTCGACTGGGTCGTCCGCGAACGCGTGCGCAAGCACCGGCGGATCCGCCTCGTGGAACGCACCACGGCTGTCGGTCTGCTGGGCGACGCGAGGCGCGTGAGCGGGGTACGGGTGTCGGCTCGCGACACCGGTCCGCGAGACCCGTACGACCTGTACGCGGCCCTGGTCGTCGATGCCACCGGGCGCTCCTCGGCAGCACCGCAGTGGCTGGCCGCACTCGGCCCCGCCACCCCTCCCGCCGAGTGCGTGGACCCCGGGCTCGCCTATACAACGCTGCAGTACAGGGGCGCGCCGGGGAGCGACGCCCCGTACCAGGGCGTGCACATCCAGCCCGACCGGGACCACCCTCGTGGTGCCGCGCTCTTTCCGGTGGAAGCGGACCGCTGGCTGTTGACCGCCTACGGTATGCGGGGGCACGAACCGCCCACCGACCGGGCCGGTGTGCTGCGTTTTCTGGGCGGTCTGGCGGACCGGGTACTGCACGAGTGGGCGCGGCGCAATGAGCCGATCGCGCCGCCCCGCGGCTTCCGGTACACGGCCAATCGCAGGTACCTGTACGAGCGTGCCGGGGCCGCACCGTACGGCTTCCTCGCCGTCGGCGATGCCTGCTGCACCTTCAACCCCATCTACGCCCAGGGCATTTCGGTCGCCGCCCTGCAGGCCGTCGCGTTGCGTACCGCGCTCTCCCGCAGGCAGCAGGGCCGGCGCACCACCACCCGTACTCTCCAGCGGGCGGTCTCGACCGCCTACCGCCCCGCCTGGCAACTGGCGACGGGATCCGATCTGCAGTATCCCGCCACCACCGGCGAACGTCCCGGCATCGCTGCCCTGCCCCAGCAGTGGTACATCAACCGGGTCCTCGCGCGGGCCGGCGGAAACCGTCTGATCGGCGACGCGCTCCGCGATGTCATCGGCCTCACCGCCCCGCCGGCCCGGCTGTTCACCCCCAGGGTCGCGGCGGCCGTACTCTTCGGCCCCGCCCCGCAGCCTCTCGGCACCCTCCCCCTGCACGCAGAGCGGTAAGGAGCACAATGTGAACAGCGTTGCTGTCATCGGGCTCGGCTATACGGGCCTTCCCCTCGCCCGCGAGGCGTGCCGCGCCGGAATGAAGGTCGTCGGAATCGACGAGAACCCGACGCTGACTTCCGCACTGATGTCCGGCCGCTCGCACGTCCCCGATGTCACCGACGCCGACCTCACCGCGATGCTGGCCGCCGGGTTCCGGGCCGCCACGGATGTGAGCCTGCTGGCGGAGACCTCGGTGGCCGTGATCTGCGTACCCACGCCGCTGGGCGGGGCCGGGCGGCCCGACCTGTCCCACGTCCACCGGGCCGCCACCGCGCTGGGCGACCACCTCAAGCCGGGATCGCTGCTGGTCCTGGAGTCCACGTCCTTCCCCGGTACGACGGACGAGGTGGTCCGCAGAGCCGTGGAGCAGGCTTCCGGGCTCAGCGCCGGCACGGATTTCTCCCTCGCCTTCTCGCCGGAACGCATCGACCCGGGCAACGGGACCTTCGGCGTACGCAACACCCCGCGCGTCGTCGGCGGTTACACCCCACGGTGCACCGCGGTCGCGGCCGAGTTCTTCCGGCGGCTGTGCGACGAGGTCGTGGAGGCGGCCTCGGCGCGCGAGGCCGAGCTGGCGAAACTGCTGGAGAACACCTACCGCAGCGTGAACATCGCCCTGGTCAACGAGCTCGCGGTCACGGCCAGGGCGCTCGGCGTCAATGTCTGGGACGCCATCGACTGCGCCCGCACCAAGCCCTTCGGCTTCCAGGCGTTCCGCCCCGGACCCGGCGTGGGCGGACACTGCATCCCGGTCGACCCCGCCTACCTCACCCACTGGGCCCGCGACGCCGGCGCCCCGCTGCGCCTGGCCGAACTGGCACAACAGATCAACACCGAAATGCCCGCCCACGTCGCCCGCCGCGCCGAGACCCTGCTGCGTCACGCGGGCAAGCCCCTCCAGAGCGCCACGATCCTCCTGATCGGAGTCACCTACAAACCCAACAGCCCCGACCTCCGCGCCACCCCGGCCACCCCGCTCCTCCACCACCTGCGCGAGGCCGGCGCCCACGTGACGTACCACGACCCGCTCGTCGATGCATGGGCCCCGGACGGCTCACCGGTGGAACCCACCACCGACGTACTCGCCGCCGCCACCACCGCCGACCTCACCATCCTCCTCCAGGACCACCACACCGTCCCGGTCGACGACCTCCCCGCCCACTCCCCACTCCTCCTGGACACCCGGGGGCGCTTGCGCGGAACCGGGGCGCACCAACTGTGAGCAGCCGGGCGGGGAGGCCCGTCCGTCAGCCGTCGACTGTCTTCATGACGTCGGCGAGGTCCACGAACTTGAAATCGGTGGCCTTGCGGTCGCCGTCCGCCGGTGCGTCGTGGCCGTCCTGGACGACGAGGAGGCCGTGCGGGTATTTCGTGCCCAGGGGCTGGTTGAGTACGGCGGCGCCGTCGCACTCCTCGGAGCCGTCGAGGCTCGCCGAGGCGGCGGTGACGCGGAATCCGCCCTCGTACTCGTTGTCGTCACCCGGCTCGCGGTCGTAGGCGGCGAAGGTGTTGTCGCCCTGACTGGAGGCGAGCAGGTAGCCGTCGCCGTCGTCCTCGGTGAGCAGCGTCAGCCCCTCGACATCGGCCGTGAGCCGGGTGCCGCCGTAGCCGGGGTCGGCGCCCGGTACGCACTCCTCGGTCCCCTCGTCGTACTCACCGGGAATCCCGTACTCGCGCACCTTGTCGACGAGGTGCGGCGAGCCGGTGAGGTCGGCCCGCATCCGCCAGATGCCGACGTCTTCCTGACCTGCGTAGAGGGTGCCGGTGGCCGGGTCGACGGCCATGCCCTCGACCTGGGGCAGCTCGCCGGGCTCGGCACAGGGCGTCCAGGAACTGCCGTTGGGTAGCCGGAAGGCGGACGGCAGGTCCAGGGTGCGCACCTTGTGGTATCCGACCTTGCCGCCGGGCGACGCGGTCAGTTCGAGCAGGGCGAGGGTGGTGCGGTTGCGCCGGCTGACCAGCGCGTAGGACCGCCCGGTCGAGGTGTCGGTCCAGGTGGCAAGGCCGTAAGCGGTCTGCTGCTCGTTGATCTCGTCCTGGCCGGCGGAGAACACCGGCGGCGCGCCGGGGTCGGTGACGTCGGTGAGCGGGCCACCCTGCCGGTCGCGGTCGATGCGGTAGATCCGCAGTGTGTCGCGGCCGCGGTCGCTGGCCACCGCCAGGTCGGCGCGGCCGGACGACAGGCGCAGGCCGTGGACGAGGTCCACGTTGTTGAAGCGGCCCGGGGCGTCGTCCGGCCCCGGCGCGGGCGGCGCCGGCAGGGACTGTACGGGCTGGGCGTCGAGGTCGTAGACCCGCAGTCCGCCCTGCTTGGCCGTGGCGATCACCAGGCTGCGGCCGGGCTCGGCGGCGTTCCGCCAGATCGCCGGATCGTCCGCGTCGGCGTCTCCGCCCGCCTCGTCGTCGTACAGCGCGGGCGTCTCGGCCCGGGGGCTCACCGCGGGGAGGGCGCCGGTGCTCCGGCTGCCGGCCTCGGCGGGTACGGCGGGTACGGCCGCTGCGAGGGTGGCGAGGGCCGTACCCAGTAACAAGGTGATGGCTCTGACGGGCTGACGGCCGGCCGGCCATCTGTACGTTCGGAACATTCGGACGCTCCTCAGCGTGGGGGGTTGGTCAAATCCCTTGCCAAGCCTCGGAGTTCGGGGTGTCGCCGGCGTGAACGAAGCATGCACCACCACCCGGCCGGGGCGTGATCACGCGGTGAATCAGTGGGCCCGCTCGCGGGCGTGGGGAGAACTTCCGCCCGGGCGATGGCACATGGCGGATGTACCCCTCGAAGCGGACTCGCTCCGGCGGCCGGCCTCAGCTCCATGCCTGTTGCTGCCAGCGCCAGGCGCTGTGTTCCACGTACCGGTCCAGGGTGCAGGGCGGGCGTCCGAGGAGCTGTGCGACCTCATCGCTGACGGGTTGGTTCTGTCCCAGGCGGGTCAGGGTGTAGACGGCGGACATGAAGCCGATCGTGTCCCACCCCACGTTACGGCGGCGCAGCCGGGCCGCGAAGCGGAGCAGGCCGGGGCGGGTGTAGCGCACCGGGCGGGCCAGGTGACGGGTGAGCGTGGCGGCGACCTGCTCCATCGTGAGTGCCTCGGAGCCTGTCAGATGGTGCACCCGGTTGTGGTGTGCGGCGGGGTGAAGCAGGGCGTCGGCGGCGACGGCGGCTGCGTCTCTGGCATCGATGAAGGTGGTGCGTCCCTTGCCGGCCGGGATGAACAGCTCGCCGCGCTCAGTCATGTCGGTGCCGTGGGTGGAGATGTGCCGGTGCAGGTTCTGCATGAAGAAGCTGCACCGCAGCACGGTCCAGGTCATGGAAGAGGCGAAGAGATGCTGTTCGATCTTGTAGTGCGGGATGAACTTCGCCCGTTCTGCTCCGAAGACCGAGACGTACACCACGTGTCGGCATCCGGCCCGTTCGGCGGCATCGAGAAACGGCAGGATCGCGCTGCGGGCGGCCTTGTTGCCCGGCAGCGGGAAGAGCAGAAACAGGGTCTGCACCCCGTCGAGCGCGGCCGCCCAGGTGGAGCGGTCGAAGAAGTCCAAGCGGGCGGTCTCCCCGCTCTCCCCGAGCCGCTCAGCCAACTGCTCGGGATGGCGGGAGGCCACCCGCCAGGGCTGCCCCACCGTCCTTTGTTGCAGCAGTTCGACCAGCTCGACCCCCACATTGCCCGATGGGCCCGTCACCACCAGCACACACGCCTCCCAGATTCCTGAACTCACAACGGTTTTTCGTGGCCGGTCAGCTCCGGATCCGATGGCGGTGCACCGTCCGGGCGCCCCCTGTGCGCCTGACACGCAAGCGGGCCCGCAACGCGCGCCGGCTCACCCAAAGGTGCGGCACGGCCGCCACGATGAGCATGGTGCTGACGGCTGCATGGCCGGTGTCGTCCGGCGGCATCCCCGCCCAGCGCATCCCCCCGGTCACCGTCATGAGCAATGCCGCCAGGAAGAAGAGCATGTACCCGCTCCGCCGCCGCCATCTGCGCAGTGCCGTACGCCGGTCCCCCCGCAGCAACCGGGCGACCTTTCCCCGGCGCGTCCACAGGTGGATCGCCGTGAGGACGATCAACGCCACCCCTGTCACGATATGGGCCCAGTACAAAGGCACCAGCATGAAGCAGGCCACAAGCATGACCAGCACCGGTAGGTCGGTGGTCAGTGCCGGCGGAAGGCGACGGATCCAATTCATCGAATACGTCAGGGAAATCTCCTTGGACATGTTTCGAACAGCCTCACGGACCGACAGGGGATGCCGACTCTCGGCCGGACCTTAATCGCGTCGAGGGAGCAGCCAAAGCCCCAGGCGGCGTGCCCGAACGGGTAGTGCTGGGAAGGCGGGTTCAAGGTTGCTCGCGGGCAGCGGGCCGGTGTGCGCAGTAGTCGCCTTGCACTACTGACCGCCGAGGCCGGCAGTGGCGATGGACTTCACGATGTGCCGCTGGAAGAACATGAACATCACGACGAGAGGGAGGCTGCTGAGCACTGCGGAAGCCATCGTCTGAGCGTATTGGATGCCATAGGCGTTCTTCACCGAGGTCAGGCCGACCGGGAGTGTCATCAGGTTCGGGTCGGAGGTCGAGACGAACGGCCACAGGAAGTTGTTCCACGCGCCGATGAACACGAAGATGGCCACTGCCGCGAGCATCGGGCGAGAGAGCGGCAGGATGACTGACCAGAAAGTGCGGAAGTGGCCCGCACCATCGAGCCGCGCGGCCTCCTCCAGCTCCCGGGGGATGCCGTCGAAGTGCTTCTTCAGGATGAAGACCATGACGGGTGCCACCGTCTGCGGCAGGATGACCGCGGCGTAGGTGTCAGCCAGGCCCAGCGACAGCATCTGCTGGAACCAGGGGACGATCAGCAGCTGCGGTGGCACGAGGATCGCGGCGACGGTCGCGGTCATCCACAGCTTGCGGCCCCGGAACAGCATGCGCGAGAAGGAGTAGGCAGCCAGGGCGGATATCGCCACGGTGATGATTGTGACGACCGAAGCGATGAGCAGGCTGTTGAACATCCACAGGGGAAGGTCCCCCCGCTCGATGACGGTACGAAAGCCATCAAGGGTGAATCCGTGTTGAGGCCAGAACCAGTGGTCCGTGTTGCTGGCGTCCTGTTCCGACTTGAGTGCTGTGAAGAGAGCCCAGCCCAGGGGCAGCAACCACAGCGCGGCCATCACCCCCAGCGCGCTCAGCGCCAGTATGCGCGGCAGCGGTCCGTCTCCGAGGATGTGGTGGGAGCTGCTGTTGGCCGTCGTGCGCGCCCGGCGCGTCCCGGTGGTGTGCGGCCTGGCGGACGCGGTGGCCGCTGTCGTCCGTCGTGGGGCCTGGGTGACGGCCATGTCAGCTCTCCTTGCGGCGGAAGGCGGCGAACTGGGCGATCGAGAGGGCGATGACGATCGCGAAGAAGACGTAGCTGACGGCAGAGGCGTAACCCAGCCGGTAGCCGGTGAATCCCACGTCATACATGTATTCGATGACGGGGCGGGTGGAGCCGTTGGGTCCGCCCTTGCTCAGCAGGTAGACCTGGTCGAACACCTTCAACGAGGCGAGGATCTGGAGAATGGTGATCATTGCTGTGGTCCGGCGCAGTTGCGGCAGGGTGATCGACCACAGCCGGCGCCACGCCCCCGCGCCGTCGAGTGCCGCCGCCTCGTACAGCTGGTCCGGGATGGACTGCAGTGCCGCCAGGTAGAGCAGGAAGTTGAATCCCACCGTCCACCACAACGTGGTCAACACGATCGACCACATGGCAACGGATTCATCACTCAGCCAGGCGACCCCCTCCCCGCCCACCGCAGCGAGCAGCTGGTTGTACAGGCCGAGGTCCGGCTGGTACAGCCAGAGGAACAGCAGAGCGACAACGCCCACCGGGAGCAGGTAGGGCGCGAAGAAGGCCAGCCGCCAGGCCCACTGTCCAGGAAGTCCTGTGTACACCAGGATTGCCATCACGAAGGCCACCGCGACCAATGGCACGGTGGACAGTGCGGTGAACAAGAGGGTGTTGCCGATGGCGCGCCACATTTCGGCGTCGGCGAGCGCTTCGGCGTAGTTGTCCCAGCCGATGAACTGGCCGGCGCGTGCCGACAAGGAGGCGTCGGTCAGGCTCATCCAGAGCCCCTGGGCCAGGGGCCATACGAGGAAGCCCACGAACAGGACCAGGAAGGGAAGGGCGAACCACAGTCCTGGCGAGATGCGCAGACGTGCACGGTGCTCACGTGGTGAACCGGCGGCGGGGGTGGTGGGTGCGGACATCGTTGTTTCTCCTACGCCGCGGTTCATGCCGGGTCGGGCTTGGACAGGAAGGTGTCGGCACGGCGGAGCATGCTGCGGGCCGCTTGGTCGGGAGCCACGTTGCCCAGCACCGCGGTCTGCAGGATCTGGGACATCGTGTTCTGGAAGTCGGAGCCGGCGCCGGTGAACCAGGCGGGCGGGTCGAACACCACGTGGTCCTGTGCCCTGAGGTAATCGGCCTGCGGGGAGAGTCTGTGGTAGGCGCTGGTCCGTGTGACTGGTTGGTAGGCGGGGATGTGGCCGGCCTTCGCCCAGGTCTGCCCGGCCTTGAGGATGGCCGCGACGAAACGGTGGGCGCGGTCCAGTCGTGGCTGGGGGACGTCTCGCGGCAGCACGAAAGAGTGGGCGTCGGCGTAGACGGCGGGCTTGTCGAAGACGGTGGGGAATGTTGCCGCTCCCACCTTGGGGTTGGCGGCACGGAAGGTGGCCAGCTCCCACTCCCCGGACAGGATCATGCCGGTCTGCCGGTTGGCGAAGGCGGCGATGGACGAGGCGTAGTCGAGCCGTCCGGGGTTGACCTTGCCGTCGATGAGTTTCGTCATGAACTCAATGACATGGGTCATCTTGTCCGGGTCGGCTTCGGCTCGGCCGCCGGGACGCAGCTTCAGGTCGGCGCCCGTCTGCCGGTACAAGCCGTAGAACAGCCGCCACAGTTGTGCGGCGTCGGTGACGTAACCGAAGGCCACACCCTGTTTTCCGCTTGCCCGGGCGAGCTCCCGGCTCGCTTGCAGAAATCCCTGAGGTGAGGAGAAGGCGTCGAGGTCGAGCTTGCCGTCCTTGTCCAGCAGGCCGGCCCGGTCGGCCAGGTCGGGATGGTAGAAGGTGATGAAGGGATGCGTGTCGAGGGGAATGGCATAGGTCCTGCCCTGGGCACCGGTGCGGGCCCGGACGGCCTCGGCGAAGTCGTCCGGCTGAACGCCGTACTCGCTCAGCAGGTCGACGTTCCAAGGGGTGAGCAGACCGGTCGGCGCGTAGCCGGCGAGCCGTGACAGGTGGCAGATGGCAAGGTCGGGGCCTCGCCCGCCGGCCGAGGCCATGGCCAGCTTGGTGTAGTACGGCGGCCCCCACTCCAGCACGGTCCGCTCGATGGTGAGGCGGCCCATGGCCGGGCGGGCTTTGTCGATCATCTCGTTGAGCAGAGCCCCGTCAGCACCACTGAACAGATCCCACAGTTGCAGTGTTCCGTCTCCGGCTGCCGCCGCGGTGCCGCAGGAGGCGATCGAGGTCCCGGCGAGTGCGGCAGCGGTACCCGCGAGAACGCCGCGGACGAACCGGCGCCGGCTGGGCGTGTCGCCCTTGGGCCAGGTGGAGAGGGCAGTAAAAGAGTGAGGGGGCATGGCACTCCGTATCAGTAGGCGGACGGGCTTCTTCGCCCGTCCCCTGGAGCAGTGCGGTGCTGGGGGTACGGGCACGGCCGCTCGGGGGCGGGCGGCCGTGCCCGCGTTCGAAGGTCCTCGGCGTACGCTCGAGACCTTGGTTCT
The DNA here is from genome assembly GCF_020024005.1 of Streptomyces purpurogeneiscleroticus. NCBI lineage: Bacteria > Bacillati > Actinomycetota > Actinomycetes > Kitasatosporales > Streptomycetaceae > Streptomyces > Streptomyces purpurogeneiscleroticus. Next base: position 101,895 of record NZ_NHSG01000170.1, on the reverse strand, counting down.
AGTGCTGCTCGATGGCTGCGGGACGCTGCTGCGCCGCTCGCAGTCGGGTGACATCGAGCTTTTCGGTGCGGTCGAAGCGGTAGACGCCGTTGCGTTCCTGGAACACATCGGTCAGCTGCGTGTAGCAGTAGCCGAACATATTGGGGTCACCGAGCAGGACGGCGACCAAGCCGTCGAAGCGGTCGTGGAATTCCTCCTCGCTCCGGGGCCGCAGGCCGTACCCCCACGATGTCTCCGGCTCCTCGCCGTTCTCGGCTTCCGCCTGCGGATCCCACCAAATGCCGCCGAACTCGCTGCAGAAGTAGGGCTGGCCGCGGTAGGGGACGGACCACTGGGAGCCGTCCGGGCCGGTGTTGATGTACGGCCGGTCCGCCGCGAGCCCGGACATGAGCTTCGCGAAGGCTTGCGGGTCCTGCTCGTAGCAGTGCGAGTCGTAGATGTCGGTGTGCGGCACACGGTGGGCGTAGCCGGATGCGTCGATCACCGGGCGAGTGCTGTCGGCTGCCTTGGTGGCCAGGAACATCGACCATGTGACGTCGTCGAGTTGAGTGATGCGGTCGTGCAGCCGCTGGTAGGTCTCGTTGAGGGGGCACCAGCCGATGAGCGAGGGGTGGGAGTAGTCACGCTCGACCGCTTCCACCCACTGGGCGGCATAGGAGGCGCCGGGCTGCTGGTTGTCGTCGCGGACGCCGGTCTCGCACCCCCAGTCGCCGAATTCTCCCCAGACCAGGTAGCCGAGCCGGTCGGCGTGGTAGAGGAAGCGCTCCTCGAAGACCTTCTGGTGCAGTCGCGCCCCGTTGAATCCGGCGTTCAGCGACAGTTCGATGTCGCGCACGAGGGCCTCGTCGCTCGGGGCGGTCATGAGGCCGTCCGGGTAGTAGCCCTGATCGAGTACGAGTCGCTGGAAGAGCGGTTCGCCATTGAGCAGTACTTGCTTGCCGCGCACGGCTATGGAGCGCAGGCCCGCGTAGGAGCGGGCGGTGTCCACCGTGCGTCCGTGCTCGTCGAGGAGCTCCAGCCGCAGTCGGTAGAGGTGCGGATCGGACGGGGACCACGGTCGCTGCCTCTTCGGGGGCACCGGCAGTGTCAGGCGCGGACACAGGTCGAGGTCGGCGCGTGCCTCGACCCGGGCGATCTCGTCGTCTCCGTCGGACAGCACGGCGCGCACGGTGTGGCCGGGCGGGTTGGTGCTCAGCGGCATCTCGACGTGGAAGGCGCCGCCGGCGAGGTCGGGGGTGATGCGTGGCCGCTCGAGGTGGACCGCGCGGGGTACGGGCTCCAGCCACACCGTCTGCCAGATGCCCGTGGTGCGTGTGTAGTGACAATGTGAATTGGCGTACCAGGTGGCCTGCTTGCCCCGTGCCTGTGGGCCGTGGCGGGTGTCGCGGGCCCGCACGACGACGACAGCCTCCTGGCCCGCGCTCACCACTCCGTCCAGGTCGGCGGTGAAGGGAGTGAAACCGCCGCGGTGACGTGCGACCTCCACTCCGTTGACCCACACCGTGGTGTCGTGGTCGACGGCCTGGAAGTGCAGCAGGACCCGCTCACCGGCCCACGCGGCGGGGACGGTGATGGTCCGGCGGTACCAGACCGCTTCCAGGAAGTCGGTGTCGTTGATCCCCGAAAGTTCGGACTCCGGGCAGAACGGCACGGTGATCGCGTCAGTGAGCGTCCTCTTCAGCATGCCCCGTTCCAGGCCGCTGTCGGAACGGTCGATCTCAAACTCCCATTCGCCGTTGAGGCACTGCCACCGTTCGCGGACGAACTGCGGGCGCGGATACTCCGGCCTGGGCGGGTTGGCGGGCGCGGCCATGCTGCTCCTTGGGGTGGCGCTGTGTTGGCGGACATGCCACCACGCGATGTACATCGATGTAAATAGCCAGGTGGCTACTTGACACGGCGGCCTGGCAGTGTGGTCACGCTCGGTACGATCAACGCAACGGAAGGACATGCAACGTGGCGGCAGGCAGGCCGAGGATCAAAGATGTGGCCGAGTACGCGGGGGTCTCGCAGAAGACGGTCTCCAACGTCATCAACCAGTACGAGCACGTCTCGGACAAGACTCGCCGGGCGGTGCAGGAGGCCATCGACGCTCTCGGCTACCGGGTCAACCTCGCCGGCCGTCATTTGCGGCAGGGCCGCACCGGCATGATCGCCCTGGTCGTGCCCGAGCTGGACGTCGCGTACTTCTCCGAACTCGCGGCGCACGTCGTGGCGGCGGCCGAGCAGCGGTCCCGGACCGTCCTCATCCACCAGACCGGTGGCCGACGCGACCGAGAGACGTCTGCCCTGCACGGCTTCGACGCCGACTTCGTCGATGGCGTCATCATCAGCCCGCTCGCCCTGCTGCCGGACGATCTGCGCGCAGCCGACCGCGGCCTGCCAGTGGTTCTGCTCGGCGAGCGGAACACCACCGAAGCGCGGGACCATGTCGGCATCGACAATGTCGCCGCCGCCCGGGAAGCCACCGCCCACCTGCTGGCCGGCGGCCACCGGCGCATCGCAGTGGTGGGCGGTCGCCTCGGCCCGGCGAGCGGCACCGATCAGCTCCGAACGCAGGGCTACCGGCAAGCGCTGGAGGCGGCCGGGCTGCCGTTCGATCCCGAGCTGGTCCTGCCGGTCGACGCTTTCCACTGGCTGGACGGTGCCCGTGCCGCCGCCGCGCTGGCCGACCGCGGCGCCGTCCCCGACGCGCTTCTTTGCCTCAATGACCATTTGGCACTCGGGGCCGTACGTGCTCTGCACGAGCGGGGTTTCAAAGCGCCCGACGATGTGGCGGTCTGCGGATTCGATGACATTGAGGCAGGTCGATTCAGCATTCCCTCCCTCACCACGATTGCCCCTGACAAAGCGGCACTGGCCCGGGCAGCGCTGGAACTCCTCCTCATGCGCATTTCCAGCGACTCGGCAGTTCCCCTCAAAGCCGTCGAGGAACGCTGTGTGGCGCACCGTCTGGTCATTCGGGAGAGCACGGCCGGCTGCTGAGCGTCGCACCAGCACGGGGCGTGCCTGCGGCCAGGGCGCCCCGCCCTTCATCGCGGCCGTGCACGGCTCCGTCGAGCGAGGTGAGATGGCTGGAACTGCCCGCTCTGGCGCGAGCCGGCAGCGTGTGCCGCCGAGGCTTCGCGCCGCTCACCGCGCACCACCGCCCACCGAAGTACTCGGCTCCCTCGACAACCGGTCTTCCCGTGCCCGATCCATGGACTTTTTCCGGCCCGGATACAAAGTCCGGCGGGGCACGCAGATAAGCTCGGGTTACGCAGCATCGAGCCTAATCCGGCAGCTCATGCAGTGAGGAGCGACAGTGGGCGGCAATGGCAGCGGAAGTGTGGCCGAGGCGATTCGGCGACGGCTGGGCGAGTGCTCCCCGGCAGAGCGCAAGGTCGCCCGTGTGCTGCTGGCCGCCTACCCTTCGGCCGGGTTCGAGACGGTCGCCAAAATCGCCGAGCGTTCGGGCGTCAGCGCACCGACCGTCCTCCGCTTCGCCGCTCGCCTCGGCTACCGCGGCTTCTCCGAGTTCCAGCAGGCATTGCGCGAGGAGCTGGAGCAGCGCGACGCCTCTCCGCTGTCCCTGTACAAAGCAACCGGGTTCGCCGGCCGAGCGGACTCCCCGGTCGAGGAGCTACTGAATTCCTCCGCCGAGACGCTCAGCGCATCGGTACGGGACACCTTCGCCGCGCTTCCCCCGGACGACCTTCAACATGCCATTGGTCTACTCGCGGAGACCAAGCGCCGACTGTTGATCACAGGCGGGCGGTTCAGCGGCCTGCACGCCCGCTACCTGGGCCTTCACCTGCTCCAGCTACGTACTGACGTCCATCTTCTGCCCGACGGTGCGGTAGAGCGCACCGCCATGCTGACCGAGGGCGGAAAGCGTGACGTTCTGGTGGTATTCGACTTCCGGCGCTACGAGCCCGCCCTGCTCGATCTGGCCCGCCTTGTAGTGAAGCGCGGCGGGAAAGTCATTCTCGTCACCGATGCCTGGCTTTCCCCTATTTCCGCTGTTGCCGATGTCGTCCTGCCGTCGCAGGCACCGGCCACCACGCCGTACGACAGTCTGGTGCCTGCGCTGGCAGTGACGGAAACGGTCGTCACAGGCGTCCTCGAAGCGCTCGGGGACGCAGCTCAAGAACACATGAGCCGGGGGGAAGGCACCGCGAAGGCGCTCGGCCTCTATTGACGCTCATTCCCTCCGGGTACCGGAGAAGCCATTCGATGAATCACTTGCTGAAATGTGATCACGAAGCAAGGAAATCCTGGACTTCTGCTACGGCCGCTGCACCTTCTTCCGCATCAGCGAAATCGCCAGGGCGGACGCGGCCAGATAGCCCATCCCGGAAATCAGCAGCCCGTGCTCGATTCCGGCGGCCAGCACTGAGTGCGGCGCCGCTTCGACGGGGGACGAACTGGCTTCTCCCGGCGCCGTGCCGGTGAGCACAGCGCCGAGTGAGGCCACTCCCAGCAGCGCGCCCACCTGCTGGGCCGCCCCTCCGACCGAGGCGGCTTGGCCCGCGGCATCGAGAGGGGCGCTGCTCACGAGCAGGGCATTGTTCGGAGACATCACCATGCCCACGCCCAAGCCCATGAGGGCCAGCAGGGGCCACCACAGGGCATAGGGCCGGTCGACCGCGACGACAGAAAGCAGCACGAGAGCGAGACCCGCCAGAGCGGTACCCGCTACCACCGGCAGTCGTGGCCCGTAGCGTTCCGAGATACGGCCCGCCGAGGCAGCCGCCACCACGATGGCGGCCATGGCCGGCAGCATCCGCAGGCCCGCCTGGGACGGCTCGGCTCCGCCCAGTAGCTGCAACAGCAGGCTGAGCAGGAGAAAGCCGGCGTTCAGCCCGAAGGCGACCAGAAAGGTCACCGATGCGCTGCCCGAAAAGGTGCGGGAGCGGAAGAAGTCCAGACGCAGCATGGGGTGAGAGCTTCGGTGCTGTACCCACAGCAGAGCAACGAGTGCCACGATGCTTACGGCGAGCACCCCGGTCACCGAGGCGTCTCGCCAGCCCGATTTCGGCCCTTCGACGAGACCGTAGGTGAGAGCCGCGAGCCAGACGATCGCCAGGAACTGGCCAACAGGATCCAGTGGACGGTGCTTTTTCACTGCGGTGGCGCTCGGCAGTCGCCGGGCAGCGGCGAGAGCGACCAGGCCGATGGGGATGTTCAGCAGAAAGATGCTCGGCCAGCCGAAGTACTGCGCGAAAGCTCCCCCGGCAACGGGGCCGAGAAGCAGGGCGAGCCCGGAGACGGCCGACCACGTCCCGAAGGCACGCACACGCTCCGGCCCCTCCGGAAATACCTGCGCCAAGATGGCCAGTGTCTGCGGTGTGATGGCTGCCGCGCCGATGCCCTGGACGGCCCGTCCCGTTGCCAGTACCGCGACGGTGCCGGCCGCGGCGCAGATCAGGGAACCCACGACGAAGAGCGACATTCCTACCGTGAAGAGCTGTCGTCGGCCGAAGCGATCCCCCAATGTGCCGCCGGTGAGCAGGAGGGCTGCGTACAGCAGGATGTATCCGTCGACGATCCACTGAAGCCCTGCGACGTTCGTGTGCAGGTCACGCTGCAAAGTGGGCAGGGCCAGGCTGATGACCGTGCTGTCCAGCAGCGCCAGGAACAGTGCCGAGCACACCACGGCCAACGTCAGCCGCTTCTCGCGGCGGCCGACGGGGGCGTCGGCCGGTGCGGTCCTCATTTCTTCGTCATGGCGAAGCAGGCGGTGTGCTGCGGTGCTTCGAGCCGTTCGATGACGAATTCCGCTCCGAACAGATCCTGCTCTTCCCCGGGTTCCAGCATGCTGTGCATTTGGGAGACTCCGGAGAAACGGAAGCGGGGGACCTCCTCCTTGCGGGCGTAGAAGCACCACAGGATGAAGAAGGTGCCGGTGTGGGCGTAACGGTGGATTGCCTGCGCCATGCCGGAACGGGGTGCGCCGGTCATGTCGTCCAGGGCACCGAAGTCGAGAATGACATCAAACGTGCCGTCCACGCCAGGTATGGGGTACGAGCTGATGTCTCCGTAGACGAAGCGACAGCTTTCGGCAACACCGTGCTGTCGCGCCGCCGCCTGAGCCCGTTGGAGTGCGACTCGTGAGTAGTCGACGCCCACGACTTCGAAGCCCTGCTGGGCGAGGTAGACGGATTCGGCGCCGGTGCCGCACCCGAGGTCGAGCACTCGCCGACGCCCCGCCTCGGGCTTGATCCGCCCTGTTTCCACCATGTTGACCAGCTCTGGTCGCACCCCGATGTCCCACGGGGCGATACCCAACCGGTAGAGGGCGTTGTAGAGCCAGGGCTTCATCATGCCTCCTTTTCACGGAGCCGGACGGCTTCCGCTTCGTGCACGGGCGCAAGGGCTTCGGTGATGCTCTGCAGCAGCAGTGCTTGTTCGCTGTGCAGGTAGAAGTGGTTGCCGGGCAGCAACCGGAGCCGGAAGGGCCCGGTGCTGCGGTGCTGCCAGGCACGGAGGGTGTGGGGAGGCGCTTCGGGGTCCTCGATGCCTCCGAAGGCCGTCACTGGGCAGGACAGCCGCAGCCAGGGGGAGTCCAGCCGATAGGTGTTGGCGGCGGCGAAGTCGGCGCGCAGAACCGGGATCACCAGCTCCATCAGGTCATCGTTGTCCAGGACTTCCTGCGGGGTGCCGGCGAGTTCGCTCAGTCGGTCGCGGAATTCCTCGTCCGGCAACAGGTGATCACGGTCCGGTTCGGAGAGGACATCCGGAGCCTCGTGACCGGAGACCATCAGGTGGACCGCCGGCCTGTGGTGTGCGTGTTCCAGGCGCCGGGCGAGTTCGAAGGCCACGATGGCCCCGAGGCTGTGCCCGAAGAGGGCGTAGGGGCCGTCGAGCGCAGGGAGTACTGCATGGAGAAGGTCATCGACGAGGGCTTCGACGGAAGTGCAGGGGCTCTCGGCCATGCGAGCGCCTCGGCCCGGCAGTTCGAGTGGCCACAGTTCCACATGTTCCGTCAGGGCGGGTGTCCAGTCGTGGAACACGCGGTTCGCCGACCCGCCCGCATAGGGCAGGCAGAACAGCTTGAGGCGGTTGCTCGGGGCGGGGGACGCAGATGCCTCGTCGGGGTGGGAGGAGGCCGCAGGGGTGCCGGAATTCATCGGAACACCTCCGGCCGGGTCGGTCCCGCGGCGGGCACACCGCCCCGTAGATCTGTGCCCGTACCAGCCTGTGGCGCTCCTCCGGCCTCGGCGACACCGCGCAGGAGAAAGGAAGCGAGGGTGCGGAATTGCATGTTGCTCGTGCCTTCGTAAATCTTGCCGACCTTCGCGTCCCGATAGAGTTTCTCCACGACGCTGTGCGTGGCGAAGCCGTTGCCGCCGTGTATCTCCACCGCCAAGGAGGCGGTTCGCTCGGCGACTTCGGACGCCAGGTACTTGGCGATGGAGGCGGCCTGGGTCAGTTCCGGGCCATCGGCGCTGTGCTGCGCCAGGCGGGTGGCGTTGTACAGCTGGAGGCGGGCGGCTTCCAGCTCGGCGGAGGCTTGGGCAAGGGGAAACCGTACGCCTTGGTAGGCCGCGATCGGCCGGCCGAACTGCTCGCGTGTCTGCGCATAGGACACCGCGGCGCCCAAGGCCCCTTCGGCGAGTCCGATGAGCTGTGCGGCGATGCCGAGCTTGCCGATGTCCAGCGTGCTCACGGCGAGGACATCGCCCTGGCCGGGACGGCCCAGCACCTGGTGGCCCGGCACTCGTACCCCCTGGAGCGCCACCTCGCAGGTCGAGGTGGCACGGATGCCCATCTTGGTGATGCGGGGACCGACCGTGAGCCCCGGCGTGGTGCTGTCGATGAGGAAGGCGGTGACGCCTCGGTCGGGGATGCGGGCCAGCAGCAAGAACACGCCGGCCTCAGCTGCATTGGTGATCCACTGCTTCCGTCCGTCCAGGATGTACCCGTCGCCGTCGGGACGTGCGGTGGTCGCCATGGACAGGGCGTCGCTGCCGGAGTGCTCTTCCGACAGGGCGAATGCGGCGACGGTGCCGGCGGCGAGCCTGGGCAGCAGGCTGCGCTTCTGATCACCGGTGCCGTGAGCCAGCAATGCCTGGACGACCAGAGCGTTCTGGACATCCACCAGCACCGCAACGGCGGGATCCGCCTTCGCCAGCTCCTCGATGGCCAGCACGACGTGGAGCAGTCCGCCGCCCGCACCTCCGTAGGTGTCCGGGATGTGAATGCCCATCAGGCCGGCTGCGGCCAGCTCCTGACACAATCCGTCGGGGAAGCGCCCCGCCTGGTCCATTGCGGCGGCCCGGGGGGCGATGGACGTCGCAGCGACGCGCGCCACGTGGGACCGCCAGCTCTCCTCCTGGGGGGTCAGCCAGCTCAAGGGAAGCGGAATGCCGGATGCCGCTGCCTCGCTTCGGGTGCGGGAGGTGTTCATGTTCACGCTCCCGCCGCTCGCTGACCGGGGCCGGGAGTGGTCCTGGGCGGCTGCTGGAGCCCGCGCCACAGGGTCCGCGTCCTGAAGGCGATGAGCACAGGCGCGACGATCTTGGTGACCGCCCATTTGACGACGCGGTTGTTGATCTGCGGCCACTTCACCATCTGCATGACCTGCTGCCGCACCCACCGGACCCGAGGTATGCGGCGCTGCTCGTATGCGCGAAGGGCGGCCACCGGGTCGGTGTGCCGGGCCAGTTCATCGGCGAGCACCACACCGTCCTCGATCGCCTGGCAGGCGCCTTGCCCCAGGTCGGTGGGCATGGCGTGGGCCGCGTCACCCAGCAGCGTGACGCGGCCTTCACCCCAGTGCTCACGCCAGTCGTGGTAGAAGATGTCGGTCCGGATCACGGCCTCGGCCGGAGTCGCCGCTACCAGCCGCGCGGGCAGTCCCGGTAGCGGGTCGGCCAGTTCAGTGGCGCGCTGCTTGAGCGTCCCGGGGTCATCACGCCTGCCGGGCTCGGTGAGGGTGCTCAGCGTCCAGGCCACGCGGTCGTCGCCGGTGTGCCAGGCGCCGCCGCCGACCTTGGTCGGTGCGTGGTGGAACATGTAGATCAGGCCGCGTTCCAGGCCCTCGGAGGTGGGGCTGATGCCGCGGTAGGTGGAGCGGCCGGTGTACAGAGGCTCGGGCAGGCCGCCGTGGAGCTGAGTCAGGACGGCCGAGCGGATGCCGTCGGCACCTATGAGGACGGAGCCTTCGACCGTCTCGCCGTCCTCCAGTTTCAGTACCACTCCGTCGGTGCTGTCCTCATAACCGCTGCAGCGGGTGCCGAGGTGGATCTCGACGCCGGCGTTCTCGCAGGCGGTCATCAGCAGGTCGGCCAGCGCTCCTCGGCTGATGCTGACGGACGGCAGGCTGCCGGGCCAGGTGTAGCGGGCGGTGCGCATCCGGTAGATGACGCGTTCGTGTTCGTTGACGCTGCGGCCGCCGCGTACCTCCTCTCCCCGCCGGAACAGTTCCTCTCCCAGGCCGAGTTCGCCCAGAGCGGTGGTGGCGTTGGACCAGATGGTCAGCCCGCTGCCGGCCATGACGATCTGGCGTGCTTCACGGCGCTCGAACACGACCACCGGTAGGCCGCGGCGGGCGAGGGCGAGCGCAGCGGTGAGCCCACCGATGCCGGCCCCGGCGATCAGGATCGGCTTGTCAGAGCTTGGTGTTGCGGGCACTTTTCCTCCGTCTTACGAACCGTGGTGGGGGTTGGGCCGGCTGTCCGAAGCGGTCACGGCCAGGGCGTGCAGGTAGCGGGCGAGCAATTCGCGGTCGATGAGGGGGAAGACGGCCGGGTCCTTCAGCAGACGCGCGGTGGTGGTGCAGTCGTACTCCGGCTCCCGCCAGTCCTCCGCTCCTTCACCGGCGAGCGGGGCGTAGTCCTGCACCACCAGGTCGAGCCCTGCATCGCGGGATCCGGCGGCCAGTCCTTGCACTGCGGCGTACCACTCCCCCGGCGGCACCAACTGTGCGGGGAGCCCCGCGACGGGCAGGGCTTCTGCCAGCAGCCGCAAGGGGGTCTTGGCCGGGCCCGCGTAGTGAAAGGTGGCGTCCAGGGCCTCCGCGTCCAGGGCGAGGGTGGCGATGGCGCGGCCGAGGTGGTCAACCGGTACGAGATCAGTGGCCAGGTCGGTGTCGGGCACGAGGCCGGTCAGGGCGCAGGCCCGCATCATGTGGCAGGCGACGTCGTCGCTGCGCCAGGTACCTGTGCGGCTGTCACCGCCGACACGGCCGGGACGGTGGACCGCGACGGGCAAGCCACGGCGGGCCGCCTCGCGGGCGAGCATCTCCGAGGTCCACTTGGTGACGGCGTAACCGTTGTCGTCGTACGGCGGTGCGGCGGGCACGTCGGACTCGTACAACGTCTGGCCGCCGCGGCTGCGGCCGAAGACGGCGCGGCTGGAGACCAGGTGCACGGGGGTGGGCTCGCCCTGCGCGGCCAGCCGCAGCAGTTCACGCGTGCCCTCCACGTTGGGCTCGCGCAGATCGCCGTACGGCAGGGCGTAGTTGACGACGGCACCGATGTGGACGACGAGGTCGGCGCGCTCGGCCAGGTCCGTGAAGACGTCTTCGGACAGCCCGAGCCGGGGTTCGGCGAGGTCGCCCGCGACGGCGCGCAGCCGGCCGTCCGCGGCCCCGTCCCACAGGCCGAGGCCGGCCAGGTGGTCCGTGATCCGCTGCCGCGCGGCGGCGTCGTCCGCGGCGCGCACCAGGCAGTGCACGGTCGTGCCGGACTCGGCGGTGCGGGCCAGCAGTTCGGCCAGGACGAAGGCGCCGAGGAAGCCGGTCGCGCCGGTGAGCAGGACGTGCCGGGGCGGCCAGGGGCGGGCGCCGGGCGGGCCGGGGCGTACGGACTCCCCGAGGACGGCATCGGCGACGGGGTCGTGCCGTCCCGCCGCGGCGGGGTCGGCGGCGTCCAGCAGCGTGGCCAGGCCGGCGACCGTCGGCCGCTCGAAGAGGGCGCGGACACCGGGGGCGCCGGGCCAGGTCTCCTCGATGCGGGCGTGGGTGCGGGCGGCGAGCAGTGAGTGTCCGCCGAGGGCGAAGAAGTCGTCGTGGATGCCTACGCTCTCCAGGCCGAGGGACTCGGCGAACAGGGCGGCCAGGCGCTCCTCGGTCGCCGTGCCCGGCAGCGTCCGCTCCGCGGCGGCCGGGGCCCGCTTGTCGGGCGCGGGCAGTGCAGCCCGGTCGACCTTCCGGTTGGGCGTGAGCGGCAGCGCGTCCAGGACGAGCGTCCGGGTGGGCCGCATGTGCGCGGGCAGCCGCCCGGCGGCGGCGTGCAGCACGGCGGCCGGGCCGTCGCCGCCGTCCAGGCCACCGGGCTCTGCAGGCACGAGATATGCCACCAGCCGCTGGTCGCCGGGGGCGTCCTCGCGGAGGACGGCGACGGCCTCGCGTACGGCCGGGTGCGCGGCCAGCACGGCCTCGACCTCGCCCAGCTCCACGCGGAAGCCGCGCAGCTTGACCTGATGGTCGTCGCGGCCGAGGAACTCCAGCGCCCCGTCCGGGCGGCGCCGGACGACGTCGCCGGTGCGGTACCAGCGCACGCCGTCGCGCTCGGTGAAGCGCTCGGCCGTCTGCTGCGGGTTTTTCAGGTAGCCGCGGGCCAGCCGGCCGCCGCCGATCCACAGCTCGCCCGGTACACCGGCCGGGCAGGTTTCCCCACCGGCGTCCGCGACGCGCAGCACGGTGCCGGGCAGCGGTCCGCCCAGCGGCAGCCGGGTCTCCTCGCCGGTGACGCGGTACGCGGTGGTCCAGACGGACGCCTCCGTCGGCCCGTACATGTGCCAGACGGTGCAGCCGGCGCGCACCAGTCGCCGGGCGAGCTCGGCCGGCACGGGCTCGCCGCCGCAGACCGCGGTGAACGGGCCGTCCGGCGTCCAGCCCGCGTCGAGGAGGAGTTGCCAGGTCGTCGGCGTGGCCTGCATGGCCGTGACTCCGTCCGCCTCCAGGCGCCGGGCCAGGGCGCGCCCGTCGGAGGTCTCGCGCGGGGCGACGATCACGATGCCCGCGCCGGTGACCAGCGGCAGGAACAGGTCGGGCACGGACAGGTCGAAGGCGGGCGTGGTGGGCGCGGCCATCCGGCCGTGCTCGTCGAGCCAGTCCAGACCGCGCAGGGCGGTCATCAGCCGGGCGAGCGCGCCGTGGCTGATCTCGACGCCCTTGGGGCGGCCGGTGGAGCCTGAGGTGTGGATGACGTACGCCAGGTCGTCCGGTCCGGCGGCCGGCTCGGGGTCGTGGTCGGGGCGGCCCTTGCCGGGGTCGCCGTCGAGCAGGAGCGTGCGGGCGGCGGCGCCGGGCAGCCCTGCCGCGGCCTCCTCGGTGGTGAGCAGCAGGTCGACGCCGGAGTCGGCGAGGACGGAGCGGACGCGCTCGGCCGGGTGCGTGGGCTCGACGGGCACGTAGGCGCCGCCCGCCTTGAGGATGCCGAGCAGTCCGATAAAGGTCTCCGGGGAGCGCTCGGTGGCCAGGCCGACGAGGCTGCCGGGGCCGACGCCGAGGTCGCGCAGCCGGTGCGCGAGCCGGTTGGCGCGGGCATTGAGCTCCCCGTACGTGAGGGCGGTGCCCGCACGGCGGACGGCGGTCCGGTCCGGGACCCGCGCGGCCTGCGCCTCGAAGAGCTGGGGGACGCAGGGGCCGGGCACCGGCAGGTCCGGGCCGGTCCCCCAGCGTTCCAGCGCCGCGCGCTCGGCCGCGGGCAGGAGCGGCAGCCGGGACAGCCGGGTGCCGGGCTCGTCGGCGGCGGCCGCGGCCAGCGTCAGCAGCCGCTGGAGCAGCAGCTCGGCGGTGGCCCCCTCGAACAGGTCGCTGTTGTACTCCAGGGTCAGTCGCCAGTCCGCGCCGTCCGCACCGGGCTGGGCGATCAGCGTCAGGTCGAACTTGGCGCCGCCGGCGGGCAGCCCCAGCTGCTCGGCCTCGACGCCGGGCAGCCGCAGGGTCGGCGCGGGCAGTGGCATGAGGATGAACAGCACCTGGAACAGCGGACTGCGGGAGAGGTCGCGCTCGGGGCGCACCTCTTCCACCAGCCGCTCGAAGGGCACGTCCGAGTGCTCGTACGCGTCCAGGCAGGTCTCCCGGGTACGACGCAGCAGCTCGCGGAAGGCGGGGTCGCCGGAGGCGTCGGAGCGCAACGCGAGGGTGTTGGCGAAGTAGCCGACGACGCCGTCGAGCCCGGTGTGCCCGCGGCCGGAGTCGGGGGTGCCCACGGCCAGGTCGTCCTGGCCGGTCAGCCGGTGCAGCATGCCGTTGAAGGCGGCGAGCAGCGCCATGAACAGCGTGCCGCCCTCCTCTGTCGCGAGCCTTTCGAGCCGGTCGGTCAGGGCGCGGGGCAGCGGGGCGGAGCGCGTGGAGCCGCGGTAGGTCTGTGCGGCGGGGCGCGGGTGGTCGGTGGGCAGGTCCAGGACGGGCACGCCGGCCAGCCGCTCGCGCCAGTGCGCGATGTCCGCGGCCTGCTCGTCGGCGGCCCGCTGCTGCCAGAGCGCGTAGTCGCCGTACTGGACGGGAGGGGCGGGCAGCTCCGGTTCACGCCCGGCGACCAGGGCCTCGTAGGCGCCGGCCAGCTCCTTGACCATGATCTCGGTGGAGAGCCGGTCGGAGATCGCGTGGTGCGAGACGACGGCGAGGACGTGCTCGTCCTCCGCGGTGCGGACCAGCGTGACGCGCAGCAGGGGCGCGCGGCCGAGATCGAAGGGGTGGCTGCTCTCGCTCTCCAGGAGGCGCGTCAGCCGCTCCTCCCGCTCGTCGGCCGGCAGATTCGTGAGGTCGACCTGACGAACCGGCAGCTCGGCATGGCGGGCGATGCGCTGGACGGGCTCGCCGCCTTCGGCGCGGAGGGAGGTGCGCAGCGCCTCGTGCCGTTCGACGAGCAGGCCGACGGAGCGCTGGAGGGCGGCGGTGTCGAGGGTGCCGCGCAGCCGCAGGGCGCCGCGCATCAGGTACGCACCGCCGCTGTGCGGGGACAGCCGGTCGAGGAACCAGACGCGGCGCTGCTGCGCGGAGGCGGGCAGCGTCTCGTACTCCTCGCCGGAGCGCTCGCGGGCGGGGATGGACCGCTGCTCCTCGCGCGTGCCGTTCTCGTCGAGCAGTTCGGCCATGGCGGCGACGGTGGGCCGCTCGAAGACGGAGCGGACGGCGAAGGGGCCGCCGGTGGCGGCGCGCAGGGCCGTCACGAGCCTGGTGGCGAGCAGGGAGTGCCCGCCGAGGGCGAAGAAGTCGTCGTGCACGCCGACCCGGTCCAGGTCCAGGACCTCGGTCCAGACGCGGGCGATCAGCCGCTCGGCGTCGGTGCGCGGGGCCTCGTAGTCGCCCTGGCCGGTGCGCCGGGACTCGGGCGCGGGCAGCTTGGCGCGGTCGACCTTGTTGCGGTTGAGGGTGAGCGGCAGCTCGTCGAGGACAACCAGGGCGCGGGGCACCATGTGGGCGGGGAGGACGGCGCGGGCGGCGCCGTGCAGCTCCTCGACCAGCGTGGCGTGATCGGTCTCCGCGGCGAGGACGACGTAGCCGACCAGGCGCGGGTCGCCGGGGGTGTCCTCGCGGACGGTGACGACGGTGTCGCGGACGGCCGGGTGGCCGCGCAGCACGGACTCGATCTCGCCGAGCTCGATGCGGAAGCCGCGCAGCTTGACCTGGAAGTCGGTGCGGCCGAGGAACTCCAGGGTGCCGTCGGCGCGGTAGCGGACGAGGTCACCCGTCCTGTACAGCCGCTCGCCGGGGCGACGCGGGTCGTCCACGAACTTTTCGGCGGTGAGCTCAGGCCGGTGGAGGTAGCCCTGCGCGAGCCCGTCGCCGCCGATGTACAGCTCGCCGGGGACACCGATCGGAGTGCGCCGCATCGACGGGTCCAGGACGAGCAGTTCGGTGTTGCCGACGGGGTGGCCGAGTGGCAGCGGGTCGTCCTCCGGGCGCACCTGGTGGACGGTGGACCAGACGGTCGTCTCGGTGGGCCCGTACATGTGCCAGACGGTGGCGCCGTGCCCGGTCAGCCAGTGCGCGAGGTCGGCGGGGACCTTCTCCGCGCCGGCGAGCGCGACCAGGCCGGGCGGCGGGGTCCAGCCGACCTCCTGGAGCACACGCCAGGTGGTGGGCGTGCCCTGCAGGTAGCCGACGCCCGCGGCGGCCAGCCGCTCGGAGAGCCGTTCTCCGTCGGTGACCTCGTCCAGCGGGACCATCTCGATCCGCGCTCCGCACAGCAGCGGCAGGTACAGGTCGAGGACGGGCATGTCGCAGGAGACGGTGTTGGCCGCGGCGACGACGTCCCCGGGGGCCATGCCGGGCTCGCTCCGCATCGTCAGCAGGAAGTTGACGACGGGGCGGTGCGGCAGGGCAACGCCCTTGGGACGGCCCGTGGAGCCGGAGGTGTAGATGACGTACGCCAGGTCGCCGGGGGCCGGTTCGCCGTCCGGCGGCGTGGCGGGCTGCGCCTCGATCGCGGGCCAGTCGGTGTCCAGGCTCAGCACGCGCGCGGTGGTCTCCGGGAGTGAGCCGGCCAGGTGCTCCTGGGTGAGGACGGCGACCGAGCCGGAGTCCTCCAGCAGGTAACGCAGCCGCTCCGCCGGGAAGTTGATCTCCATCGGGACGTAGCCGGCGCCCGAGCGCAGAACGCCCAGCAGCGCCACCATCAGCTCCGGGCAGCGCTCCATGTACAGGGCCACGAGCGTGCCGGGACCGGCGCCCTCGGCACGCAGCCGGTGGGCGAGCCGGTTGGCCCGGCGGTCCAGCTCGGCGTAGGTGAGAGCGGCGTCGCCGCGGCTGACGGCGATGCGGGCGGCGTACTCCTCGAAGCACGGCGCGAGCAGCCCGTTCAGGCTGGTCTCCGGGACGGGGAAGGACGGGCCGTTGCCCCACTCCTCCAGCCGGGCCAGCTCGGCGGCGGGCAGCGGGTCGACGCCCGCCACGCGCCGCTCGTCGCCGTTGGCCAGCTGCTCCAGGACGGTGGCGTACTGGGCGAGCATGCGGTCGACGGTGGCGGCCTCGAACAGGTCGCTGCGGTACTCGGCGATGACGCGCTGCCCGTCCTCGTGCGGGAAGGCGGTGAACGTCAGCTCGTACTTGGCGGACTCCACGGCCGGCGGCAGCGGTTCCGCGGACAGGCCCGGCAGGTCGATGCCGGGCGCGCCGAGGTGCACGGCGATGAACATCGCCTGGAACAGGGGGGAGCGGGCCAGGTCGCGCTCGGGGCGCAGCTCCTCGACCAGCTTCTCGAACGGCACCTCGGCGTGCGCGTACGCGTCGAGGCAGGTCTCGCGGACGCGGGCCAGCAGTTCGGCGGTGCTCGGGTCGCCGGTCAGGTCGGTGCGCAGGACCAGGTTGTTGGTGAGGTAGCCGACCAGGTTCTCCAGCTCGGGCCGGGTGCGCGAGTCGATGGGCGAGCCGACGGCGAAGTCGTACTGACCGGTCCAGCGGGAGAGCAGGACGGCGTAGCCGGCGAGCATCACCATGAACAGTGTGGCGTCGTGCCGAGCGGCCAGCTCCTCCAGGCGGCGGACGAGCGCGGGCTCCAGGTCGACGGTACGGGTGGCGCCCTCATATGCAGGGGCGGCCGGACGCGGGCGATCGGTGGGCAGGTCGAGGACGGGCAGTCCGGCCAGTCGCTCGCGCCAGTGGGCGACCTGGGCGGCGGGCTCGGGGCCGGCCAGCCACTGCTGCTGCCAGGCGGCGTAGTCGCCGTACTGGACGGGGAGTTCGGGCAGGTCCGGCTGGGCTCCGGCAAGGAGGGCGGTGTAGCAGGCGGCCAGCTCGCGGGTGAGGACGTCGATGGTGAGCCGGTCGGCGATGGTGTGGTGCAGCACGATCTGCAGCACGTGCTCCTCGGGGCCCAGCCGCAGGGCGGTGATGCGGGCGAGCGGCGGAGCGGTGAGGTCGAACGGCCGGCTCGCGCGCTCGCGCAGCGCCGCCTCGACGGCCTCCTCGTCGGCGCCGGTCAGGTCGGCCGGCTCGAAGAGGGGCGCGGGCGTGCCGTGCAGGACCTGGACCGGCTCGTCGTCGGTGACGGTGAAGGAGATCCGCAGGGACTCGTGGCGGACGGCGAGCAGTTCGGTGGCGCGGCGCAGTACACCTGTGTCCAGCGGCCCGCGCAGCCGCTGGGCGCCGTGCATGACGTACGCGGAGGCACTCTCGGAGTCCAGTTGATGCAGGAACCAGACCCGCCGCTGCTGGAACGAGGCGGGCAGCAGGACCCGGCCCTCGTGCTCGCCCGAGGTCTCCAGGACGCGCTCCACCGAGGGGACCGCCCGGGTGTCGGCGTCGCCGGGCCGCGGCAGGGCGGCGGCCAGCGCGCCGAGCGAGCGGTGCTGGAAGAGGGCGCGGACGGGAAGCTCGATGGCCAGCCGGGAACGCAGCCGGGCGACGGCGCGGGCGGCGAGCAGGGAGTGCCCGCCGAGGGCGAAGAAGTCGTCGTGCACACCGACGCGTTCGACGCCCAGCACCTCGGCCCAGACGGCGGCGATCTCGCGCTCGGCGGCGGTGCGCGGCGCGACGTACTCCTCCGGGCCGGTGCGGTGTGCCTCGGGGGTGGGCAGCCGCTTGCGGTCGATCTTGTTGTTGGCGGTGAGCGGCAGTGCGTCGAGGACGGCGAAGGCGCTGGGCACCATGGGCGCGGGCAGCGCGGCGGCGACGTGCGCACGGACCTGCTCGGCCAGGTCCTCGGGGGCGTCCGGCGCGGGCACCAGGTAGGCGGCGAGCCGCTGGTCGCCGGGGGTGTCCTCACGGACGGCGGCGACCGCCTCGCGCACGTCCGGGTGGGAGACGAGCACGGACTCGATCTCGCCCAGCTCCATGCGGAAGCCGCGCAGCTTGACCTGGAAGTCGGTGCGGCCGAGGAACTCCAGGGTGCCGTCGGCCCGGTAGCGGACGAGGTCACCGGTACGGTACAGCCGGGCGCCGGGCTCGTCCGGGTGCTGCACGAAGCGCTCGGCGGTCAGCTCCGGGCGGTGCAGGTAGCCGTCCGCGAGCCCGGCGCCGCCGATGTACAGCTCGCCGGGGACGCCCACCGGGGTGCGCCGCAACTCCGCGTCCAGAACGTACAGGTCGGTGTGGGCGACGGGGTGGCCGAGCGGCACCGGGTCCTCGCCACCGCGCAGCCGGTGGACGGCCGACCAGATGGTCGTCTCTGTGGGCCCGTACATGTTCCACACGGCGGCGCCCGTCGCCGTCAACCGGGCGGCCAGGCCGGCCGGCATGGCCTCGCCACCGCACAGCGCGGTGAACGGCCCGTCCGGGGTCCATCCTGCGTCCAGCAGCAGCCGCCAGGTCGTCGGCGTGGCCTGGAGGACCGTCGCACCGCAGGAGGCCAGCCGGGCGGCCAGCCGCTCGCCGTCACCGGACTCACCCGCGGGAACGATCTCGACGCGCGCCCCGGTGACCAGCGGCAGGAACAGTTCGAGGGCGGCGATGTCGAAGGAGAGGGTGGTGACGGACGCGAGGACGTCGTCCGCGGTGCAGCCCGGCTCCTCGGCCATGGCAGCCAGCAGGTTGGCCAGCGCGCGGTGCGGGACGACGACACCCTTGGGCCGGCCGGTCGAGCCGGAGGTGTGGATGACGTAGGCGGGGTCCTCGGGGGCGGGGCCGTCGGGCATCGGGCCGTCCGCGGCTTCGTCGTCCAGAAGTGCGCCGCCCGCGTCGAGCAGCACGACCGGTCCGCCCTGACCGGGCAGTCCGTCGCGCAGCTCCTCGGCGGTGATCAGTGCGGCGGCCCCGGCGTCCGCCAGGACGTAGCGGATCCGCTCCTGCGGGTGGCCGGGGTCGACGGGCACGTACGCGGCCCCGGCACGCAGGACGCCCAGCAGCGCGACGAGCAGCCCGGTGTCGCGCGGCAGGGCGACGGCCACGAAGGACCCGGCGCCGATGCCCAGGCCGGACAGCCGGGCCGCGAGCCGGTCGGCCCGCTCCTCCAGTTCCGCGTACGTCAGGGCCCGTTCACCGCGGCTGACCGCCGTGCGCCCGGGAGTGTCCGCGGCCTGCCGGGCGAACCACTGCGGCAGCGGCAGCCGGGGCAGCGGCCGGCGCGGACCGCTCCCCCAGCGCTCCAGCGCCCGGCGCTCGTCCTCCGACTCCAGTGGCAGTTCGGAGATCCGCAGGGACGGGTCGGCGACGGCGGCGGCCAGCAGCCGCTGGAAGTGGTCGAGCAGCCGCTCGGCGGTGGACCGTTCGAAGAGGGCGCTGTCGTACTCCAGTACCGCGCGCATGCCGTCGCCGTACGGGACGAGCGCGAAGAACAGGTCGAACTTGGCGGTGCCCGGGTCGGTCCGCAGCATCTCCATGCGCAGCTCGCCGACGTCGGTGTGCGGCATCGGCACGTTGCCGAAGACGAACATCACCTGGAACAGCGGCCCGCGCGACAGGTCGCGCTCGGGCGCCAGCCGCTCCACCAGCCGCTCGAAGGGCACCTCGGCGTGCCCGTACGCGTCCAGGCAGACGCCGCGCACCCGATCGACCAGCTTGAGGAACGGCGGGTCGCCGGTCAGGTCGGTGCGGAGCACCAAGTTGTTGACGAAGAAGCCGATGAGGTCCTGCACCTCGGGCCGGTCCCGCCCGGCGACGGGTGAGCCGACGGCGATGTCCTCCTGGCCGGTCCAGCGGTGCAGCACGGCGTTGAACGCGGCGAGGCACGTCATGAACGGGGAGGCGCCCGCCGCCCGGCTCACCTCCTCCACCTGCCGCACGACCTCGCCCGGCAGCTGCCCGGTGACGGTCGCGCCGCGGTGCGCCTGGACGGCGGGCCGCGGGTGGTCGGTGGGCAGGTCGAGGACGGGCAGGTCCCACAGCCGGCGCGCCCAGTGGTCCAGCTCGGCCTGTTCGTGGGCGCTGCCGGTCCGCTCCTGCAGCCAGGCCGCGAAGTCGCCGTACTGGATGGGCAGCTCGGGCAGCTCGGGTACGCCGCCCTCGGTGCAGGACCGGTAGCAGGCGATCAGCTCGCGCATGAAGACACTGCCGGACCACTGATCGTAGATCGCGTGGTGGAAGGCGGCGGCGAAGGCGTGGTCGTCCTCGCCGAGCCTGATCAGGGCGACCCGGAACAGCGGGGCGGTGGCGAGGTCGAAGGCGCGGCTCACGTGCTCGCGCAATGCCTCGTTCAGAGCGTCTTCTGTACTGCCGCGCCCGGTCAGGTCGATCCGGGTCATCGGTACGGTCAGCTCGGCCACCACGGCCTGCACCGGCTCCTCGTCGACGAGGGTCAGCGCGGTGCGCAGCGCCTCGTGCCGCTCCACGAGCGTGTCGACGGACCGCTGGAGTGCGTCGGCATCGAGCGGCCCGCGCAGCCGTACGGCGACGTGCTCGATGTACGCGGGACCGCTGCCCGGCTCCAGTTCCTGCAGCAGCCACAGGCGGCGCTGCCCGAAGGAGGCGGGGAACACATAGACGTCGTCGGAGTCCTGTGAGGTGGCCGGTGCGGCCGTGGCGTCCTGGGTCACGCCTTCGTACCTCCCGTGGAGCCGCGCGCGACCCGCGCACGGCGCTTGATGGTGCCGGAGCTGTCCGCGGCTCCGCTCTTCGCCGCAGTCGCACCGTCCCCGGCCCCCGCGGTCTCCGAGACGTCCAGGGCGGCGGCCATTGCGGCGATGGTCGGCCGGTCGAAGACGAGCCGGACGGGGACTTCGACGCCGAGCGCGGCGGACATGCCGAACGCGACGCGGGTGGCGAGCAGGGAGTGCCCGCCGAGGGCGAAGAAGTCGTCGTGCACGCCGACCTTGTCGACGCCCAGGACATCGGCCCAGACGGTGGCGGCGGCCTCCTCGACGGGCGTGCCCGGCGCGACGTATGCGGCGCGCAGCTCGGGGCGGGCGCCATCGGACGCGGGCAGCGCGGCCCGGTCGGTCTTGCCGTTCGGGGTGAGCGGCAGGGCGTCGAGCCGGACGACGGCGGAGGGCACCATGTGCTCCGGCAGGTGGACGCGGGCGAGGTCGCGCAGCTCCTCCGTGAGGTCCCCGGAGGCCGTGTCGTCGGCGACGACGTAGGCGACCAGGCGCTGGTCGCCCGGGGTGTCCTCGCGGGCAAGGACGACGGTCTCGCGGACGGCGGCGTGCCGGCGCAGCACCGCCTCGATCTCCCCGGGCTCCACCCGGTAACCGCGGATCTTGACCTGGAGGTCGGCGCGGCCCAGGAACTCCAGGTCACCGTTCTCCAGGTAGCGGGCCAGGTCGCCGGAGCGGTAGAGCCGGGCGCCGGGGTGGTCGGAGTGCGGGTCGGGCAGGAAGCGCTGCTCGGTCGCCTCCGGCAGGTTCTGGTAGCCGAGGGCCACGGCCGGACCGCCGACGTACATCTCGCCGCCGACGCCGATGGGTGCGGGCCTGCCGTGCCCGTCCAGGACGTGGATGCGGACGTCGGGCAGCGGGCGGCCGATGTTGCTGCGCACGCCGCACTCCAGGTCGGCGGCCGTGACGCGGTGGAAGGTGCAGTGGACGGTGACTTCGGTGATCCCGTACATGTTGACGAGCTGCGGCGCGTCGTCGCCGTACCGCTCGATCCACGGGGCGAGGGCCGGGATGTCCAGGTACTCGCCGGCGAAGACCACGTAGCGCAGCGGCAGCCGCGGCGCGTCCTCCGGCTCGCCGAGCGCGACCGTCATGAACGGGCGGAAGGCGGACGGGGTCTGGCTGAGGACGGTGACGCCCTGCTCGCGCAACAGCGCGT
This sequence comes from Streptomyces purpurogeneiscleroticus, assembly GCF_020024005.1. Lineage (NCBI taxonomy): Bacteria > Bacillati > Actinomycetota > Actinomycetes > Kitasatosporales > Streptomycetaceae > Streptomyces > Streptomyces purpurogeneiscleroticus. Next base: position 80,327 of record NZ_NHSG01000170.1, on the reverse strand, counting down.
GCAGCGCCTCGGGGGTACGGACGGTCTCGCGCGGGACGACGACGAGCCGGGCCCCGCTGCAGAAAGCTCCCCAGGTCTCGAAGACCGAGACGTCAAAGGCATAGGAGTGGGCCATGCTCCACACGTCGTCGGAGCGGAAGTCGAAGCGCGTGCCCGCACCGGTGACGAGCCGGACGACGTTGCGGTGGCTGACGATCACACCCTTGGGGCGGCCGGTCGAGCCGGAGGTGTAGATGACGTAGGCGGGCGAGTCGGCGGTGGCGCCGTGCGCCGGGGCTGTGGAGTCCCGCGCTGCCAGGTCGCCGGCGTCCGCGTCGAGGTCGACGACCGGGCCGTCGAACTCGGGGCGGCCCTCGCGCCCGGCGGCGTGGGTGACCAGGGCGCAGGCCCCGGCGTCGTGCAGGGTCCAGCCGGTGCGCCCGGCGGGGTGCGCCAGGTCCAGTGGTACGTACGCGGCGCCGCTCTTGAGCACGCCGAGGACGGCGACGAGCATGGCCGTCGAGCGCTCCATGGCGAGGCCGACGCGCTTGCCGGGGCCGGCGCCCAGCTCGATCAGCCGGTGGGCGAGCCGGTTGGCGGCCCCGTCGAGCTCCCCGTACGTCAGCTGCTCGTCGCCGCAGGTGACAGCCACGGCGTCGGGTTTCTCGGCGGCGTTCCGGGCGAAGATCTCGTGCAGCGGGCCGGGGACGGGCTGCTGCTCGGTAGCGGTGAACCCCGCCAGCTTCGCCAGCTCGGAGTCCGGCAGGACGGGAATCTCGCCGAGAGTGCGCAGCGGATTGTCGATGATCGCGACCAGCGCCGTGTAGAAGTGCTCGATGAGGCGCTCGGCTGCCTGGTCGGGGAAGCGGGTCCGGTCGTAGACCAGACGCGGCACGGGCAGCCGGTCGCCGGGCATGATGATCATGGTGATCGGGAAGTGCGGCCGGCCGTCGTAGGTGGACTCGCCGATCTCCACCCCGTTCAGGGTCATGTCCGGGACCGGCACGTTCTCGTAGGCCAGGTCCATGTCGAACAGCGGGGTGCCGCCGGGCAGGGCGGCGAGCTTCTTCAGCTCGGGCAGCGGGATGTCGGCGTTCTCGCGGGCGTCGGCCATCTCCTGCTGGAGCTCGCGCAGCCAGGGGATGAGCTGGGCGTCGCGGTCGACCTTGGCGCGCACCGGCATCGTGGCCAGCATCGGGCCCATGATCTGCTCGGCGCCGGGCAGTCCGGCCGGGCGCTGGGTGCCGGTGGAGCCCGCGATCACGTCGTCGCGGTCGAGGTAGCGGCTCAGCAGCAGCATCCAGGCGCCCTGGGCGATCGTGTTGACGGTGATGCCGTGCTCGCGGGCAACCTCGCCGAGCCGGGGCACGAGGGCGATCAGGTCGCGGTCGGGCAGCATGCCGTGACTGGGCTCGCCGGGGCCGGGCGGGCGGCGGTCGATGGAGCCCAGCTCCAACTCGTGCGCGGGCGGCTCGAAGCCGGCGAGGTGGCGGGTCCAGAATTCCTCGGCCTTCTCGGTGTCGCGCCGCTTCCACCAGGCGACGTAGTCCCGGTAGCGCTTGGCGGGCTCCAGCTGCGGTTCCTCGCCCCGGGTGATCGCGTTGTACAGGTGCGTCATCTCGTAGAAGCACAGGCCGAAGGACCAGCCGTCGAGCAGCAGATGGGAGAAGCTCCAGAAGAACTTCCAGGTGTCGTCGGCGGTGCGGATGAGGGCCGTGCGCATCAGCGGCGCCTTGTCGAAGGCGTGCCCCTCCATCCGGTCCTCCAGCGCGAACTGCTCGTAGCAGGCGTCCTGCTCCTGCGGGGAGTACTCGCGCCAGTCCAGCTCCGGCATCTCCAGCTCGACCTGCTCGTGGACCACTTGGAGGGCCTTGCCCACGCCCTCCCAGTGGAAGCTGGTGCGCAGGATGGGGTGGCGGTCGATGATGGTCTGCCATGCCTGCCGGAACGCGGGAACGTCCAGGTCGCCGTGGAGGGCCAGGGAGATCTGCTCCAGGTAGACACCGGCGCCTGGTGCGTACAGGTTGTGGAACAGCAGACCTTCCTGGATGGAGGACAGTTCGTAGACGTCCTCGATGCCGTCGAGCCTCATCGGTTCACCTCGGTGGTCGTGCCGTCGGTCGGATCGGTGGTGGCGTCATCGCCGGGCGGAGTGCCGTTCAGGGAGGCCGTCAGCGCCGCCAGGGTGGCCGGGTCGAGATCGGCCAGCGGGAAGTCGCTGACGCTGACCGCGCCGGCCCCGACGCTGGTGCAGTGGTCGATGAAGGTGTGCAGCGCCTCGGTGAGGTGGCCGGTCAGCTGCTCGGCCAGTGCGCGGGCCTCGTCGCCGCGGCACAGCCAGTCCAGGTGCCAGCGGCCGGCCAGCTTGTAGGTGGTGAGCACCAGCGGGTGACCGGGGGCGATACCGGGGTCCCAGTACGGGGGCGTTACGGGCCCTTCGGGGACGAAGGGGTGACCGAGGCGCGGCAGTTCGGCCAGGGCGTCGAGATCACGCAGCAGGACGGACTGGGCGGCCGGTGACGGCGCGGGGAGCGTCTCTTGGCGCACCGCCGTGCGCAGTTGGTCCTTGGCGGCCGTGAGCAGACTCTCCGGCCTCTCGTCCGTGGGCCGCTGCAGGGCGACCGGAATGGTCCGGCTGAAGGAGCCGACGCTGCCGCTGACGTCGAGATCGCCCAGCACAAGGGCGCGGGCATCATCCTCGACAGCGAGCAGCACGTTCTCCCGGTCGGTACCGGCGAAGACGGCCGCGGCGAGGGCCGCCAGCGCGACCTCCTGCCCGGAGAGCCGGTAGGCGTCAGCGGCCCCGGACAGCAGTCGCTCGGCCGCGTCCTCGTCCACGACGGTGGACAGCCGGTACACAGCCCCGTCGCCGTAAGCCTGCAGCAGCGGCTGCATGGCCTCGACCGGGTCGGTGGTGTGCTCGGCCGCCTGCTCCACCCAGCGCGGGAAGGGCCGCGTGGGCGGCAGGAGATCGGCCCTGTCACTGCCGTCGCGCAGCTGTCGCGCCGCATCGGAGAAATCCGTCAGCAGCAGTTGGAGGGAGCGCAGGTCGGCAATGAGCAGGTGGCAGAGCCACACCAGGCGGCGGCCGCCCGCGCCGAGGTCGAACAGCGCGACCTTGACCAAGGGGCCTGCCTGCGGGTCGAGCTCTTCGCGCATCTCGGCGGTCATCTGCTCCACGGCCCGCTCCCGGCGGTCCTCCGGCAGCGCTGAGAGATCGATCAGCGGGACGTACGCCAGCCGCTGTGTGTCCTCCTCCGACCAGGCGGCGTCGGTCTGCCGCCAGCTGCCGTCCCCGTCCTGCACGAAGCGCATACGCAGCCCGGGGTGACGGCGCAGCAACTGGGCGAGAACGCGGGTTCCGGTCTCCGGCGCGAAGTCGGGGTCCACGGGCAGCGCGAAAACCTGGGCGGCCGTGGGCAGCGCCTCCTCCGCGTGGGCGAACAGCTCACGCTGGAAGGGAGCAAGTGGCAGCAGACCGCGGGCCTGTCCTTGCCGGCCTTCGGAGCGCTGGTCGACGACGGCGGCCAGCTCGGCAATGGTGCGGTGGCGGAAGAGGTCTGCCGCCAGGATCTCCATACCTTGGGCCCCGGCGCGCGAGACGAGCTGGACACCCATGATCGAGTCGCCGCCGAGGGTGAAGAAGTCTCCGTAGGGGTCGATGTCGGCAGTGCCGATGACCTCCGCGGCGAGTGCGGCGAGTTTGGCGGCTGTCGGTCCGAGGTCGGCGCGACGGCCGGTGGCCTGGGCGGTGGTGGCGGGGTCGGGCAGGGCGCTGCGGTCGAGCTTGCCGTTGGCCGACAACGGGAGGCGGTCCAGGACGGTCAGCGTCGGCGGAACCATGTAACCGGGCAACTGGTCCGTGATGAGAGCCCGTACGGACTCCAGCAGTTCCTCGTCCGCTGCGGCGTCGCCACGCTGCTCGGGCACGACGTAGCCGATCAGACGGCGGTGGTGGCGGTCGCCGGGAGCGGCGGCGATGGCAGCGGCGACCTGCGGGTGTCGTGCCAGGGCCGTCTCGATCTCGCCCAGCTCGATGCGGAAGCCACCGATCTTGACCTGGAAGTCCTCCCGGCCCAGAAACTCGATATGCCCCTGAGGCGTCCACCGGCCCAGATCCCCCGTCCGATACAACCGCTCCCCGGTATCGGGATGAGTGACAAAAGAGGCAGCGGTCCGCTCAGGATCGTTCCAGTACCCCTCGGCCAGCCCCACCCCGCCGATGAACAGCTCCCCGGGCACATGAACCGGGCACTCCTGCCAACGGTCATTGAGCACGTGAAAACGCTGATTACGCAACGGCATGCCATACGGAATGGACTCCCAAGCGGCATCCACCTCCCCCACCGGATACGCGATCGACCAGATCGCCGCCTCGGTCGCCCCACCCAGACTGACCACATCAACACCCGGCACCAGCCCACGCAACCGGCCCGGCAGATCAACCGGAATCCAGTCACCGGACAGCAACGCAAGCCGCAACGGC